>CANQYE010000010.1 GCA_947627995.1 uncultured Bacilli bacterium | reverse complement strand
AAATTAGTATTTATTAATTTAGATACGTTTTTAGATAAGTTACATGAGAAAAAATTGCAGTTTTGATATAAAAAGTTATTAATTTAAAATAAAAGATACTATTTAAAAAGGGGAAAATTACCTAGTTGTTTTAATATTTTTCCTTGTGGCTCAGGGAAAAATACAAACAATGCTGTGGTAAGTAGTAGGAAATATAAGGATTTGCGAGGATTTTGTCCACGCAAATTTAAAATTGTGGACAACAAGACAAAAAGAATTGTGAAATTTAGTACACGTTTTGTGGACAATTCATAAATGTCATCGTTCGATGACATTTTTTGTTTACCAATTTTAGAGAAGGAGAGTATAAAAATGGTAAGCGTAAGAAAACGTAGAAAGGTATATGCATAATCATAAAAAAATCTGATGATATTATTGAAAAGTAGAGATATTTGCCTAAATATATGTTATAATTGTATAAAAGTAGTATAGGAGGTAAAATGATATACGTAGTAATAGCTATAGTAGTAATATTGATTATATTAATATGTATCGGATATAATCAATTAATTAGATTGAAAAATATGGTAAAAGATCAATGGTCACAAATTGATGTATTACTTAAAAGAAGATGCGATTTAATTCCAAATTTAGTTGAAACAGTAAAAGGTTATACAACTCATGAAAAAGAAACATTAGAAGCAGTTATAAATGCTCGAAATAAGTCAGTAACTGCTAATTCAGTTAATGATTCCACAGTAGCTGATTCGGAATTAACAAATGCATTGAATAAATTATTTGCATTGTCAGAAGCTTATCCAGACTTAAAAGCAAATACAAATTTTATTGATTTACAAAAGAATCTAAAGGAAACAGAAGATAAAATCGCATATACTAGACAGTTTTACAATGATACTATATTAAAATATAACAATAAGGTTGAAATGGTTCCAACTAATATTGTTGCAGTTTTATTTGGATTTAAAAAATATGATTTTTTTGAAATTTCAGATGAAGATAGGCAAGTAACAAAGGTTAAATTTTAAGGATGTAAACTTGCAGATTTGCAAGGTTTATTTTTGTAAAAGGAGTTATATTCATGATTTTAATTATAGTATTTAGTTTGATTTTAATAATAGAGTTTATTTATTATGTCATTTATGTTAATTCAAATCAAAAAAAATCAATTGAATATTATAGAGATATACCTTCAAATGAAAATCCTGCTCTAGTAGGATTAATGGTAAAAGGAAATGTAGATGGTAATGATATTGTTGCTACAATTTTAGACTTATGGGAAAAAGATTACATTTCTGTAGAATACAGATTGATAAATGATACTCAAAAATGTATTCTCAAAGATTCTGGAAAAGATAGATTTTTAACATTGAAGGATTATGAAAACTATTTATTAGATGAAATATTTAAAGAAAATAGTGAGGTTGTTTTTGAGGATTTTGTTAATTCTTCTAAATTTGAGATAGTCTTTAAAAATATAGGAAATATGATAAGCAGAAGAATTAATATAAAAGCAACTCATAAAGTATCTTATAAAAAATTATTTAATAAAGTAAATTTTTTAGTTAATTATGTTGTTTTGGGTTTTTCACTATTTTTTTCCATTACATATATGTTAGTTAATGACTTCTTAATATCGTTAGCAATAAGTTATTTAGTAAACTTAATGTTATTTGTAGTTATTAGATCATTGTTAGTTAAGAATGAGAATGGAATTGAAAGTTTATTATTTGGAATAACTTTTGCAGTTTCTATTTTATACTTAGGATTAATAGCTATCATGTATTTGATAAGTGATTTTGATTTTTCGATAAACAATACTTTATTAATTATAAATATTTTAGCAAGTTTAATCTTTATCGCATGTTTACTTATAGGCGATTATGATAAAAAAATTAAAATGACAATATTAGATTATATCATGATTATATGTTCTTTATTATCAATTTGTCTTGGCAATTTAATTGGTTTATGTATTGGTATTATTTATTATTCCCATAGATTATATCTTAAATCTCCGAAACATGTGTATTTGTATAATGATGAGATAGAAAAATGGATAGCACTAAAAAAATTCCTAAATGATTTTAGTTACATTAGTCAAAGAGATTTAATGGAAGTAAAAGTATGGGATAAATATTTGATATATGGTATTTCAATGGGTGTAAACAAAAAAATTGTTCTTGAATATGCAAAGATGGCTAATATTAAATTAATAAACAATACAATATTGGATAAATGTTATTCAGAAAATATAATGTATTAGGAGGATAAGTTATGAACAATGTAAATTCGTTTTTGGTACAAAATAAAATAATTACTATTGATCAAATAAAAGAGGTGTCAGAGTATTTAAAAAAGACACTAAATTATTATAAAGATTTGATTGCTCAAGATTATGAAAAAAATAACAATGCAAGTTTTTATAGTGGTCACTATAAATATTATGTTTATATAAAACCAAGTTTAGAATATAAGATTGAATACACTGATGGTAGAAAGATTGATACACAAGATGAATATGTGTTTCTAGATGCCTTAAATGAACCTCAATTTATCTATAAAATAGAAGAAAGATTATATATAGCTTTTGAAGATAATGAGGATGGACAAACAACTAAACACTGTATTTCTATTTCTCTATTATATACATCAGGAAGTATATATTTTACAACACAAAACGAGAACATGAATAATGAATTATATAATATGAGTTCATATATAAATGGTATACTTAATTCAGGAGAAGATAGATTTAATTCATTGATTAAGCATAGATTCTTTATAAAAAATATTATTGGTTTAGCAGCTGGTTCTATTTTAACATTACTAGTATTTATAATAATGCTATTTATGAAAAATGGAGAGAGCGATACAATTAATATGTTTTTCGAAAATCCAATTATCCTAACACTAGGTGGTTGGGTAATAGCATTTGCATTTGGTACTACAATTATGGGTTCTATTGTAAATAATTTATATAATAATATTGAAGATAATTTGAAAGATATTACAAATACAAGTACATATAGAGATCATTATGAAGATAATTATAAAATGTTTAATGAGGTTATGATTGGAAAAAATTATAATAATTTAGAAAAAAGAAAATCATTAGAAAACATTTATTCTGTATCTAAAAAGGTATTGCTAGTAAGACTTGGAATTAGCTTAATTATATTATTAGTTTTATCTATTATTTAAGATTGGAGTAACAATTATGGGTGAAATATTAAATAATCTAAAAGATGAATATAAGCAAAAGAAAAAAGAAGCAAACTCAATAAAAGAAAAACAATTGATAAAACATGACTATAAGGAAATGAAAATAAAAGTAAAAGAAGCTGAAAAGATTATAAAAAAGAATAATTTAAATGAATCAACTGATGAATTTTGGTCAAAGTTTGATTTTCCTAGTTTTGATGAATTTAAAGAGAAGAATGTAACTTTAGAAGATGATGAAACTTTTAAGGAAATGAATGACAAAATAGATGCTAGTAAAAAACAATATGAAGAGCAAAAAAAACATAGTGAAGAGGTTATGAGAAAAGCTGATGAAAATATAAGGTAAATCGATGAAAAATTAGCAGAATTAGGACAAAAGGAATCTTTTAGAAAAGAATAAGAAAGCTTATAACGGAAAATGATTTAACATCTATTTGGAAAAAGATAATAGGTATAATGTATATTATCTAAGGATCGTGAAGTTGCCTTTAGAAATAATTATAAAGAAGTTGTTAAATATGATGAATTGTTTTAAAACATAAAAAAGGTTCTATTGTGAAAGTTAGTGGATATGATATATAAACTAAAAATGATAATCTATTAGGGAGGGTATATGATAAGTTTAGATAGAAGAGGATTTGATGAGTCAATTACATATCAAGCATACAAGCCTTGAAACGTATATAAATGTAGCTCAGAGGACATTTATAATATTCAACAAGAATTAATTACTTTATTGTCAAGCATAGAGAATAATAAATAATATCCAAATAAAAGAAAGAGAGGAATGAAAAAATGGAAATTGTTGTGCAAGGAAAGGGAACTGAGTATTTTACTCCAAATGAAATTATAATAAGTATTAATTTTTATAAGAAAGGAAATAGTTATGAAGAAGTTTTGAATTCTGGTTTAATGAGTGTTCAAAATTTTGTTAATAACATTCTTTTACCAAATGGTTTTAGCAAAGAAGATATGAAAACAAGAAGTTTTGTTGTAAGAGAAGAACAAAAATATGATAATACGACAAGAGAGTATTCTTTTAATGGCTTTTCATTTAGTCAATTAGCAAGTATTAAATTTGATTATGATAAAACAAAATTAGCAAGTATTATGGAGCAATTATCTAAAATGGAAAATGCTCCACAATGTCATGTCGCTTTTGGAGTAGAAGATGAAAAAGAATGTAGAAGACAAATTCTTGCAAAAGCATATAAAGATGCTGAACTTCAAGCTCAAGCAATAGCCGAAGCTTCTGGAAAAACTTTAAAACAATGTGCAAAAATCGACTTTAAACCATTTACAACATCTTATGTTTCTCAAACAACTTTTGAAGGAGATATGATGTATGCAAAAGCTGAGAGAGCAGGTGCCTCTACAACTATAATGAATACATTTACTCCAGAAGATATAGAATTATCTGAAACTTTATATTGTTTATGGATTGCTGAATAATTATTATGATATTGAATTTAGTATTGTTAATAGTTGGTTTTGCTTTATTAATAAAAGGAGCTGACATTTTTGTTGATGGAGCATCATCAACAGCACAAAATTTTAAAGTTTCAAAGATGTTAATCGGACTTACAATTATTGCATTTGGTACTTCGGCACCAGAGTTTGCAGTTTCTATGAGTGCATTAGCATCGGGTAGTACAGATATGGTATTTGGTAATGTGGTTGGTAGTTGTATCCTTAATTCTCTTTTAATATTAGGTGTTGCAGCAGTTATAAGACCTGTTAAAGTAAAAGATAATACTGTCAAGAAAGAATTACCATTATGTTTGCTTTTTTCAACTGCATTAGTCGTATTATTTCTTGATGTCCAATTAGCCGAAGGTGTTACAAATTCAATAACAAGAGGCGATGGACTTATCATATTGCTATTTTTCTGTATATTCCTATATTACTTAATATCATTAACTAAACAGAAGAAAGAATTAAATGAATATGAAAAACCTAAGTTTAAGTTATGGAAATCTTTGTTATTTGTTTTAATCGGATTAGGTGGAATAATATTTGGTAGTAATTTAGTTGTTGATAATGCATCTGATATTGCAAAAGCGATTGGATTAAGTGAAAGAGTAATTGCATTAACAGTAATTGCATTTGGAACATCGTTGCCTGAATTGGTTACAACTATTGTATCAGCAAAAAAAGGTGAACAAGATTTATTAATCGGAAATATAATTGGAAGTAATATTTTTAATATATGTGTTGTATTAGGTATTCCTGTTGTAATATTTGGAACTATTTCTCCAACAAGTTTTCAAATGCTGGATTTAGTGTTATTAATATTGTCATCTTTTATGCTATGGTTGTTTGCAGAAACAAAAAAGACTATTACAAGATGGCAAGGAATATTGATGTTGCTAGTATTTGCAGTTTATTATATTTTGGTATTTGTAATATAGAGATAGCAGGCTTTATAAGGGGTTCGCGAGGCATAGGGCTTTGAAAAAATAAAAAATTTCCCAAAACTATAAAAATGTTCTCAAAATGTGCGCAAAAATTCAATTTGTTCCTAAAAATGCTAAAAAAACCAGTAAAATCAAGAATTTTCCAATGGGAACATTTTTGTAAAATTAAAATCAGTTTTATACTGATTTTTAATTTTTTTCTAATATTAGTTTTTTACCTTCTTCAGCAACTTCAACATTTTTAAAGCTTTGTTTTGCTTCCTCTAAATATAATCTTTTATCTTCTTCAGGCCAGAAATGAGTTAATAATAACTTTTGTGCGTTAGATTTATTTGTCAAAATACTTGCATCATAAGCTGTCATGTGCGTTTTACTATTAGAATTATGTGCTTTTAGGAAAGAACTCTCACAAATTATTAAATCAGCATTTTTGCAAAAATCTGCTAATTTATTTAAATTAGTGGTACCTATATCAGAAGTATAAACAATCTTAAAATCTTTATTTTGTAATTTAACCATATATGATTCAATAGTATGTGATTTATTATCTTCAAAACTAATTTTTAAGTCATCTATAAAAAATGAATATGAATTATTTATATCATAATAATCTGAATAGCTTTCATTATTAGATATGATGGATTCTTTATTAAATAAAATATCATTTTTAGGCAAATAAATTTTTAATTTGTTATCAAGTAATTGCAAATTATGGTAAACAAAAGAAGCATATTGTAAAGCACCTAAATCTCCAAAATGATCTTTATGATAATGTGTTATAATTACACTTAAATTTCCCAAATCTTTTGGAAAATTTAATAATCTTGTTATACCATTGCCACAATCTAATAATATTTTTTTGTTATTATATTCAACTAAAAATCCAGGGCAATTCATATTTCCTTTTGTATAAGGGGATATTGTTCCAAGTGGTGTAATCATTATTTTACTCATTTTATCAAACTCCTTTGCTTTACTATCATTTTTTCTTCTACAATTGATCCACATATTTTGAAATATTTTTATCAAGATTGAGAACCTCTTTAACCATACTTGATGATACAAATTGGTATTCTTTATCTGCAAATAAGCAAATTGTATTTATTTTATTATTTGATATTTCTTTATTCATTTGTTGCAATTGTACTTCGTAGTCATAATCACTTAAACTTCTAAATCCTCTAATAATTGCCTTGCATTCATGAAGTAAAGCAACATCAACCGCAGCACCACTAGCAGAAATAACTCTTACATTATTCATGCCTTGATATAATTCTTTAATTATTTCCATTCTTTCTTCTAAAGTGAACAATCTGGATTTTTTTAAAGGATTTTGCATAATTGCTATTATTACTTCATCAAATAAATCACTAGCTTGTTCAACAATATTCATATGTCCTTTAGTCATCGGATCAAAACTTCCTGGATATAAAACTTTTGTCATAATGATTTCGCCAACTTTCTAATTATTTTTTCATCATTTTACTTTAAAACATAATCAAAAGTACTTTCATCAAAACTGATACTTACTTTTTCTCTTAAATCAAATGCTTCTTCTGTTATGTTATCTCTTTTAATTGCTTTTTTTTTCTAATTTCATATGGGATATCTAAAAGTATTTTTATATCACACATATCAAAGTATTTTGAAATTGATAGTAATAACTAATCTAGAATTATAATTTTATCTTTATGAAGATTTAAAAAGCTATCAATTTCTATTTGCATATATTTCCATGTAATATCAGATTGTTTTGTAGTAAGTAATAAATATAAGGATTTAATTGGCCGAGAAATTTCTTTAAAAGATTTAAACAATTATCCTTTGATTTTACAAGCAAAAGGCTCTAACACTAGAATGTTTTTAGATGAGTTTTCAAGAAAAAACAATGCCCTTCTTAAACCTAATTTTGAATTAACAAGTTATTCATTAGTTGCTGAGTTTTCTAAAATTGGATTTGGAATAGGATATATAACTAGGTACTATATTAATAGTTTAATAGATAATAAAGAATTATTTGAGTTAAATATAAAAGAAAAAATTCCTTGTAGATATATTGGCATCGCATTATCAAAAAATCATTTGCCTAATTTTAGTACGAAAAAGTTAGTTGAAATTATTGAAAAGAAAAATGCTAATCAGATATAAATAATGATATTTGGAGAATTGATTATTATTAATAATTTCGATATAATATTTTTGCCAAATCTTATTAGAAGTTTGCTAGCATAAAATATGAGCGAATGATAACAACGCTCCATATTTGTTCCATAAAGGCCCTCAAAAGTTATAAAATTAAGGCTTTACTAAGGAACAATAGTATATTTGTAAAATAATGCAGGAGGTTTTGCTTAATGAATTTTTCTAGTTTAAATAAAATGATTGAATATATTGAAAAAAATCTTGATAATGAAATTAATTATAATGAATTAAGCAAAATAACTAATACTAATATCTTTATTCTTGAAAGGATTTTTATGTTTTTAACAAGCATGACAATCATTGAATATATAAAGAAAAGAAGATTAAGTAAATCATTTGAAGAAATAAGAAATACGAATTTAAAAATAATTGATATTGCATTTAAATATCAATATAATTCTGCTTCCTCCTTTAATAGAGCATTTAAACAACTATTTAATATAACGCCAACTGAGTGTAGAAATGGTTTAGGAAAATACAAAATAATACCTAAACTAAAATTTGAACATATGAAAAATGATTATAATTTTGATTATGAAATAAAAGAATTAGATACTATATCTTTATATTCTTATCATATTACAGCAAAAAGCCACTCAGATTTATTATATAAAATAAGACAATTATACAAAAAAGTTAAAACAAATGGTTATTATAAAGAATTTAATGAAGCAGGAATGTATGGAATATTTTCTAAAGAAAATAGGTTATACCATTATTACTTAGGATCAACAAAATATCATAAAAATTTAGAAAAATATGTAATAGATAAAAGTCAGTACGCAATATTTAAGCTAATATCAAAAAATCAAGAAGATATAGTAGATTTAGAAACAAAAATAAATAAACAATGGCTACCTTCTACTAATTATAATATAAAAAACAATCTTAAAATAGAATTATACAAAAATAATTGTTGCTATATATATTTACCTATAAAATAATCTTAACAATTTTAATATTTAAAATGTAAAGAAATATACTTTTAAGTATTTTATACTAATATTGGTGAAGTGTATGTTTATAAGAAATATTAAAATTACAAAAGATTATTTTTCTTTAGTAAAATTTAAAAATAAGTATTTAATAGCATTTATTATTGTTGATTTAATTAATGTGTTAATAAGTTTATTAGTACCAGTTTTTGCATCACTGATAGTAGAAAAACTAACGAATGAACTTTATTATGCATCTCTTTTTTTTGTTATTATGTTAGGCTTAACATACCTAGTTAATAAACTAGGATCATACTGTACTAATTGGTGTTATGCCAACTTTTTTAAAGAAACTTATGTAGATGTTCATAACACTTTAGTAAATAATATCTATAATTTTGATGAAGAATATTATAAAAAGATATCCACAGGAAAAATTATAAATTCATCAAACACAGACATTATTAATATTGCTGAAATTCCTTCTTTTATAATAGAAATGGTAATTGAATTCATAAGATTATTCGTTATATATTTTATTTTTGCAAAACAAAGTATTTTAGTTGCTATATATGTAGTTATAATAGATGTAATATATTATAATTTTGCTAAAAAATGTAATGACAAAAATACATACTATTTAAAAAAACAAATACATTATGCTGATAAAATAACAGGAGTAATGCAACAAATTTTAACAGGACTTAAAGATATCAAAAGCTTTGGTATTGGTGCTAAATTAAACAATAAATTAGATGGATATAGAAAAAAGTGGAAAGAAAGTTATTTTTTAAAAAGAAAATATTTTTTTACTAGAAAAACTATATTAAGTTTAATTATTGATTTTGGTAAAATAACTTTATATGTTATTTTAATTTTCTTTCTTATAAAAAATAAATTACAAATTGCAATATTTTTATTATTAATTTCTTACTATGAAAAAGCTAAAGAGTCAATCAATGATATAATGGGCTTTGATGTATCTCTTAGAGAAGAATCAGTTTCATTATATAGAATTAATGAAATAATTAATTATAAAAATAACTCTCTAAATCTTAGCGGAACAGTTAATAATGATAATATTATTGGTCTTGTGGAATTTAAAAATGTATCTTTTAGATATGACGGAGTTCCAACATTATATAATATTTCATTTGTAGCTAAACCTAATCAAATAACAACAATAGTTGGTCAAACGGGAGCAGGAAAAACGACAATATTTAATCTTCTTTTAAGATTGTATAAAGTTGATAGTGGGGAAATATTGATTGATAAATTAAATATTTATGAATATTCAAAAGATGTTTATTATTCAAATATTAGTATTGTAAATCAAAAAACTTTTATTTTTGATATGAGCATTAGAGCTAATTTATCACTTATAGATTCTAATAAAAAAAGACAAATTGATGCCTGCAAACGTGTTGGAATTCATGATTTTATAATGTCATTGCCAAATGGATATAATACAATTTTAAAAGAAGACGCTTATAATATAAGTGGTGGTCAAAAACAATTATTATCTTTAGCTAGAGCACTTCTTACAACTTCTGAAATCATATTATTAGATGAGGTTACTTCTTCTTTAGATCCAAATACAACTAATAAAATAATAAATTTATTAGATGATTTAAAAACAGACCATACTTTAATAATTATTACTCATAATAAAGAATTAATGAAGGTTGCTGATAATCTTATTGTTTTAAAAAATGGTAAAATTGAATGTATGGGAAATCATAAAGATTTAATAAAAAAAAGTGAAATATATAAAGAGTTGATTCATTAAATAGTGAATAATTAAATAAAATTTGTTAAAAATAGATAAAATAAGAAATTTATAATACAATTTCATTACGAAATTAAAAAACTACTATAAAATTTAGAATAAAATTGCGAGCAAATGATAACAATGTTCGTAATTTTCCCTTCCGTTTTATTAAACATTTATAATAAAAATAGTACTATAAAATACTATATAATCAAAAACAGGAATTGTGAAAGTGAGAAAAAGTATAAAAAATTGCTGCGGTAAAGCAATTTTTGTTATTCTGAAAGTAAAGTAGAAAAAAATGGGAAAAATCAAATTAAGATTGCTTTGGTAAATGGAAAAGGAAGTTTTTAAGTAAATTAGGATTTAGACTAAAAGTAATATCTTGAAAAGGCCTATATGAATATTTAAATACAGGCGTATTGTTTAAAGTATATTGACAACTTAACAATTTTTTGTATAATACTTATCCAGAAGGGGAGAAATTATGGAAAAATATATTAATTATGAAATGTGTAAAAAATGTGGTGGGGCATGCTGTAAACAAAATGGTTGTGTATATTTGCCTAAAGATTTTAAGAGTTTTGAACCATCAGAAATTATTAAAGAATTAGATAAGGGGAAAATATCTATATCTGGACAGCCTGTTAATTTTTATAACAATAAATGGACTTATATACCTTATTTAAGAGCGCGAAATAAGGGTGCTGAAATAGTAGATTTAATAACATATGGTGGTCCATGTATTAACTTAACTGATAGTGGTTGCGATTTATCTGAAGATAAGCGTCCGTCTTGTGGCCTCTTAGTTAAACCCACAAAAATTGGTGGCCCTTGCAAAAGAATGAAGGAAGATGTAGGAATGCAATGGTTAGAATATAGTGGAGTTTTAGAATCACTAATAAAGTTTTATACTAATAAGAATATGATTGACGTTATTGCAAGTCAGATATCAGAAAAAATTGTTGAAATAAAGAAGAAGGAAAATAATAACATTCCTTTGTCTGAAATGGAAAAATTAAATATACTATGGTACTGTGGAATAATAGTAAATAGACCTTATTATGGACCTGACGAAGTAAAAAAAATGATGTTGATTTATTAAATTCGTTTTTCAAAAATAAAAAAATATGTTATACTTAATATGTAATACATTTGACACATGTAGTGCTATGCACATAAATCTGATTACAGAGATGTATTTGGAAATAATGTGATAGTTCTATGTGTGTTTTTTATTGCAGAAAATAGGAGGTGAAGTTTATGCCAACAAATGCAAAAGAAAGAGCTTTATTTGCTTTAATTACCGTAATAATTACAGTTCATGCGTATGTATTTTATAGTTTGTATGTTATAAACGGCTCAACACTTATGAATTTAAGTGGTGCTGATAGTGTAATAAAAGCTATTAACAATCTTGGTGGAGTTTATATGTGTGGCCATTATTTGCCGATATGGGTAGTTGTTTTAGTAGAATTTTGTTTCGCTTATTTAGCAGAAATGTTAATAGGACAACCTTTTTCTTTTAAAATGGCCTGTAAGCATTTTGACGTCAAAAAAACTGATCCAATACATTTTGAAACAGCGGTAATATGTGCTACTGTAGGAATAATGGTGCCTGTAATGAGTTTTATAGCAGCTTGGTTATATTATCCTTACTATATGGGATTTAATATATTTACTTTGTTAGCTAATTGGTTAAAATTAATTTGCTTTAATTTCCCATTTGCATATTTCTCACAATTATTCTTTATTCAACCATTTGTCAGACAAACATTTAAAATAATATTTAAAAGAAAACGATAAAAGTTATTCTTATGAAAAAACTAAATTTATGATATAATTGTTTTGTTGAAAAAATAATAAGTCATAAATAACAATGAGTAGCAATTTTATGCGTAAGTCCAATTGTATAAGGACTTGCGTATTTTTATGTTCAAAAATTATGATGGAGGTATGTTTATGAAAAGACTAGATTTAGGAAATGAAAAAATTTCCAAATTAATTAAAAAATTTGCTATACCATGTGTAATAAGTATGATTGTAGCAGCTTTATATAATATTGTCGATCAAATATTTATAGGTTGGAGTGATGCAGGGGCTTTTGGCAATGCTGCAACAAACATTGTTTATCCATTTACAGTAATATCGCTTGCTTTTGCTTTACTAATTGGTGATGGCGCAGCAGCATTATTTAATTTATCACTAGGAGCAAAGGATAAAGAAAAAGCTAATAAAACCATAAGTAATGGACTAGTACTTTTAATATTTATGTCTATTATTTTAACGATTATTGGTCTTGTCTTTAACAAACAAATATTAAGTATTTTTGGTGGGAATCCTAATGAAAAAGAATGTTATAATTTTGCTAAAGAATATTTAAGAATAATTTGTTATGGATTACCATTTTACATTATTGGTCAAGGTTTAAATGCTTCAATAAGGAGTGATGGCAGTCCAAAGTATGCTATGTTTGCAACTATTATTGGTGCCATTTCTAACATTATTTTAGATCCTATATTTATATTTGTATTTAATATGAGTGTTAAAGGAGCAGCTATTGCAACAATTATCGGGCAAATATTAACATTTATAATAAGTATTTTTTACTTCAGAAAATCAAAGTCATTTAAGATAAACAAACATTCAATTAAATTAGATAAGGAAATATGTAAAAAAATTGTTTCTCTAGGACTTGCTTCTTTAATTACTCAACTAGCTATTGTAATCATAATAGCAGTTGCTAATAATTTAATAGGAAAATATGGATATTTGACAATAGCTAGTTCGGGTAGGGCATATGGAGTTGTAACGCCACTTGCAGTTATTGGAATATGTATGAAAGTTTTTGGTATTGTTGTATCTGTTGTTATTGGGGTATCACTTGGTGGAATGCCTATTATCGGCTATAATATGGGAGCAGGAAATATCAAAAGAGTAAAAGAAACTATCAAATATATAATATTAACAAATCTAATTATAGGTATTATCGCATTTATCTTATTTGAATTTTTTCCAACATTTATTATTAATATTTTTGGTAGTGATAATTCTATTGAATATTTAGAATATGCCAAATATTGTTTAAATATATTTTTAGGTGGGATTGTTCTAACTTGTTTAATTAAAACTATATCTATATTGTTACAATCAATGGGATCAAGTTTTAAATCAACAATACTCGCCCTTGCCAGAGATGTTATTTTCTTTGTTCCAGCTATAGTATTAATAGCGACTTTAAGTCATAGTGTTGTAACGATGCTATGGAGTGCAGTTGTTGCAGATGTTTTAGCTTTTATTACAGGAATTGTTTTATTAAAGCAAGAATTTAGTAATGTAAAAAAGTAAGCTTATTAGATAAACGAATAAGTGATTTAGATACAAAGTAGACAACAAAGAATATGTATATAATTTAATTTTTTTAATTCTAAATAAATAAATTAGACAACTCATCATAGTATATATAATATAAAAAAGATATTCATAAAGTAATTTTTTTTGACATGATTTGACATAAACTAATTTAAATTATATAATACATAACTTAAAGAGGGAGATATTATGTTAAAAAATAAAAGGAAAATTTGGAATGAATATAAAGCTCAACTAAATAATGCCTTGAACGATATAAAAACGCCAGGTAAAAGACATAAACAAATACCAAATATATTAACTATTTTAAGAATGAGCGCCCCTCTTGCCATTATACCAAGTGCAATATGTGGGAATATTCCTGCATTAATTGGATTGGTTACTATTTTTTCTTTAACGGATGTAGCTGATGGATTTATTGCACGTAAATTTAATTTAACTAGCGATCTTGGCAAAGATTTAGACGCTATATGTGATAAAATTTTTGCATTAACGTTGCTTTTATCAGCCGCAATTAATAGTCCATTTTTGTTATTTAGTGTAGGGTTAGAAGGTATTATATCATTTATTAACATTTATAAAAAGACAAGTGGTGAAGAGCCTAAATCTTCATTTATAGGTAAATTAAAAACTTGGGCATTGTTTGGTTTAGTAGGCGCTGGATTAACTTCTCCATACTTAAAAATTAATAAAATTTTAAAAAGTCTTTTTATAATTACTACGGGAATGCAAGCTTTAACAATCAAATCTTATTTGAAAGAAAATGAAAAAAATGAAATTCAAGAAAACACTAATTCTGTAGTTCAAAAAGAAGAAACTAATGTATCAGAAATAAATTTAACCAAAACTAAAAATCTTAGTATTGAAAGAAATATGATTAATAAACCATCGACAAAGAGAGAAGTAATTATGGATAAATTAATTGAGATGCGTCAATTATTAGCAAATTATAATAATAAATGTATTGAAAATCATAATTTATACAAAAAATTAAAAAAATAATTTTTTTTTTTGAAATTAAAAATATTTTTTTGCTCTTTATCATAAGAATTTGTTAAAATAAAAATGGTGATAATAATGGAACAATATGAAATGAAAAAAAAATTAAATAGCTATGCTGAAAGATTAAGTTCGTTAAGGAGGTCTCTTTGACTTAGAAAAAAAGGAAAAAGAAGTTAATCTTTTAGAAGAAGAAACAAGAAAAGATAATTTTTGGGATAATATAAAAAATGCATCAACCATAAATGCTAAAATACAATCATTAAAAAAAGAAATATTTGATTATAATGAATTAAATAAAGAAATAAAGACAAATATTGAAATGTTAGATATTTGTGAAAATGATGAAGAAATTTTAAATTTATTAAATGAATCAATAAAAAATATTGAAAAAAAACTAGAAAATTTAGAAATAAAAATATTATTGAACAAAGAATATGATCATTTAAATTGCTATTTGGAAATTCATCCTGGAGCTGGCGGGACCGAGAGTTGTGATTGGGCAAATATGCTTCTTCGAATGTATGAACGATTTTGTGAACAAAATAATTTTAAATATACAATAATTAGTATGCTAAAGGGGGAAGAAGCTGGAATTAAAAGTGCAACTTTATTAATAAAAGGAGAATTTGCTTACGGATATTTGAAAGTTGAACAAGGAGTTCATCGTTTGGTTCGTATATCCCCATTTGATTCTAATTCTAGAAGACATACCTCATTTGCTTCTGTTAGTGTAATTCCAGAATTTGAAGATACTAAGGAAGTACTAATTAATGAGTCCGATATTAAAATTGATGTATTTCATAGTAGCGGAGCTGGTGGGCAAAGCGTTAATACTTCTGACTCTGCTGTTAGAATTACACATTTACCAACAAAAATAGTCGTAAGTTGTCAAAATGAACGTAGTCAGTTAAAAAACAAAGAACAAGCAATGAGCATTTTAAAAAATAAACTAATGCAATTAGAACTTGAAAAAGAAAATGCAAAATTGAATAATCTAAAAAACAATGATGCCATTAATTTTGGTAGTCAAATAAGAAGTTATACATTGGAACCATATACTTTAGTCAAAGATAATAGGAGCAATTTTGAAACGCCGAATGCAGCTGCTATTTTAAATGGAGATATTAAAGATTTAATATTAAGTAATTTAAAAAATGATTAGCATAATTATCTTAAAACAAAATACAATTATAATAAAAGTATAAAATGAAAATAAAGTATACATAAAATGCAATTTATATTTGACTTTTTATTTAGAATTGAATATAATTTTAAATGGTACATTTTATTTAGTTATCTTTATAAAACTGTGGGAAGGTGTTATAAAAATAACTAGTGAAAGGAATAAATAATATGAAAAGTTTTATGCAAAAAAAGGAAACAGTTGATCGTAAATGGTATATAGTTGATGCTAAAGGTAAAACTTTAGGTAGATTAGCTTCTGAAGTAGCAAATGTTCTACGTGGAAAAAATAAACCTACTTTTACACCTCATGTTGATTGTGGAGATTATGTTATAATTATTAATGCTAAAGATATCCAATTGACTGGAAATAAGCTTGATCAAAAAATGTATTATAATCATAGTGGATTCCCAGGTGGTTTAAGAGAAAGAACAGCTAAAGTTATGAAAGAAAGTTATCCAACTGAAATGATTGAAAGGGCTATAAAAGGAATGCTTCCAAAAGGAAGATTAGGAAGAGCTATGTTTAAAAAATTATTTGTTTATGCAGATGAAAATCATGGCCATGAAGCTCAAAAACCAGTAGAATTGGTAATAGGAGGTAAATAATGAGTAAAGAAAATATTTGGACTGCAACAGGTAAACGCAAACGTTCTACAGCTCAAGTTAAGTTAGTTTTAGGAACTGGCAAAATTACTGTTAATGGAAGAGATATTCATGAATATATGCCATATGAAACTTTAGTTATGGATTTAATGCAACCTCTTGTAGCAACTGGTAATGAGAATAAATTTGATATTATTGTTACAGTTAAAGGCGGCGGATTTTCTGGCCAAACAGGTGCTATTAGATTAGGTATTACACGTGCTTTATTAAAATTTGATGCTAATACTGATCAAGAAAGAGAAGATTCTTATCGTAAAATTTTAAAGGTTAAGGGATTTATTACAAGAGATTCTAGAATTAAAGAACGTAAGAAATATGGTCTTAAAAAGGCTCGTAGAGCGCCACAATTTAGTAAGCGTTAGAAATAAACTATTTCAATTCAAAAAGTCCAATTTATGGACTTTTTTTGTTTTTAAAAAGATTCTTTTAAAGAATCTTTTTAAAAAGTTTTTTCTGAATAACTATGACTATAATTAATTCTTTCATCAAATTCTACATAATTTAAATAGATCATTAATATTAAATACCAATGACTATTTGTTGGATCACTTAGAATTAAATGGTCGCGGCCTGCTTCTTCAACTATACCTGTAAAAATTTTATCTTTCCATTCAATTGAATCAGGGAAAGAAACATAAGCTCTTACTTTTTTACCTTTATTCAGTCTTAAAATATTTTCAATATAACTTTGTTCCATTGGCAAAGATTGCATGCTTGAAACATTACTAGGTGGTGTTTCAACCGGATTTACTGCATTTGGGAAAGTTGGATTTTGGTAATAACTTCCATTCATTATTTTCACCTCAATTAATCATATGCAAATATTTAAAATATAGTATATAGATTATAAAAAATAAAATACAGGGTTTTATTTAACAGAAAACTCTGTTATAATTATTATACTAAGGTGGTAATATGGAGTTAATAGAAGTTAAAAATTGTTATAAAATTTATAAAAATGGCGTGACTGCATTAGCTGATTTTAACATTTCAATAAAAAAAGGTGATTTTGTTTTTATTATCGGGCATACGGCTAGTGGCAAATCATCTTTAATGAAACTTTTATATCGTGAGGAAAAACCTACAAAAGGAAAAGTTTATATTGGTGGAATAGATGTTACTAAATTGCGTAATCGTAAAGTTTATAAATTAAGAAGAAAAATAGGAATCGTTTTTCAGGATTTTAAATTGTTAAATAAATTAAATGTTTTTGAAAATGTAGCATTTCCACTTGAAAGCATGGGAATTAAAAAAACAGAAATAAAACCTAAAGTTTTAAAAGCGTTAGAAATGGTAGGATTGAAAGAAAAAATTCATAGTTTTCCAAATCAACTTTCTGGAGGAGAACAACAGAGAGTGTGTATTGCTCGAGCTATGATTAATAATCCAAAAGTTTTAATTTGTGATGAACCAACAGGAAACTTAGATCCTGAGACATCTAAAGAAATTATGAAAGTAATAGATAATATTAATAAAGAAATGGGTACTACTATTATTATGGCCACTCATGATAAGGATATTGTTAATAGAATGAAAAAAAGGGTTATAGTTATAGAACATGGTGTTTTAGCAGGAGACTATTTGAAAGGAAAGTATAAGGCAAATGAAAGTATTTAGAATTTTAGTCCGAAATATTAAATCAGCTTTTAAAAGCGTAATACGTAATTTCTCATTAAGTTTTGCTTCAATAATTTGTACTACTATAACTTTAATACTAGTATCGATAGCTATTATTATTACTGCTAATGTTAATAATTTTACGAAAGATTTGGAAAATGATTTAACTATTATGGTATTTTTGGATCGAAATGCCAGTATTGATGATGCCAATATTATTCGAAATGAATTAGAAGAAATTAAAAATGTTGATTCAATTTCTTTTGAGTCTAAAGAAGATGTAAAAAATGAAATGAAAAATGAATCAGAAATATTTAATACTATAATGGATAGTTGGACTGAAGAAAATAATCCATTGCAACATGAATTTTCATTAAAAGTAAAAGATGCTACTATTATAAGAAAAACGGCAAATCAAATAAAAAAGATTGAAAAAGTAGACTCAGTAAAATATGGAGAAGACATAATTGATCAAATGGTTAATATTTTCTCTGTAGTGCAAAAAGCTACAATTGGAATAGTTATTGCATTAATATTAGTTACAGCGTTCTTAATAAGCAATACTATAAAATTAACAATTTTTTCTCGAAAAAATGAAATTGAAATTATGCGTTTAGTAGGAACAAGTAATGTAGTAATAAGATTACCATTCTTATTTGAAGGATTTATTCTTGGAATAATCGGAGCAATAATTCCAATAGTTATTACAATTTATGGGTATATGATAATATATGAAAAAACAGGTGGTTACTTATTTAGTAGTATGATAAAAATGATAAAACCATTTAATTTTGTTTTTCAAGTAAGTATATTATTGTTAATAATTGGAGCTGTAGTTGGAATGATTAGTAGTTACAGATCTGTTAGAAAGTATTTGAAAGTATGAAAAAGCTATGTATATTTTTATTCTTAATATTATCTGTATTGATTTCAGGAGTTGTTAATGATGTTGTAGCAGCAAATAAAAAAACTATAGGTGATTTAAAAAAAGAAATTAATGCTTTAAAAAGTAAACAATCAGCTAATAATAGTTTAAAGTCATCTACAATTGCATCAATAAATTCACAAAGAGCAGCTATAAATAATGCTTCTAATGAAATTAAAAATAATGAAAAAGAAGTTGAAAATGCTAAGGCAAAAGTGATAGAAAGTGAAGAAAATATTATAAAAGTAACTAATGAGTTAAATGATTTATTCCGTTTTATGCAAATATCGAATAATCAAAATACTTATTTAGAATATATTGCTAATTCATCAAGTGTTACAGATTTTATAAAAAGAGCATCAATAATTGAACAATTATCAAAATATCAAACAGAAAGATTAAAAGGATTAGAAAAATTAATTGAAGAAAAAAAACAATTACAAGTTGATTTAGCATTACGTAATGAAGATTTAGAAAAACAAAAAATTGAATATCAAGAAAAATTAGAAAAACTAGATAGTTATTTAGATGAATTAACTGAAGTAGGAGTAAGCGTTAGTGAAGAAATAAAAGCTCAAGAGACTTTACTAAAGACATATCAAGATAAAGGTTGTAAAGATAATCAAACTTTTGATGAATGTATGCAAGGAGAAATTGTTTCGGCTACAGGTTTTTTAAGACCTTATGCAAAAGGAAAAGTAAATAGTGTTTATGGTAAAAGAAGTTCTGGTACTCATTACGGAATAGATTTAGGAGGAGCAGTAGAAGGGTCTAATGTGTATGCTACCGCTGCAGGCGTTGTTGCAGCAATTATAAGAGAAGATGATTGTGGCGGTAACCAAGTTATTTTGTATCATAACATAAATGGTCAAAAGTATACTTCTCATTATGCACATTTACTATCTATAAATGTAAGCGTCGGCCAAACAGTAACAACATCTACAGTTGTTGGTAGACTTGGTGGTGGACCTAGTACATGGAGGTATGATAGATGTACTAGTGGTGCACATCTTCACTATACTGTAGCTACAGGTTATTATTTAACGGATTATCAATATAGCACATATAAAATAAAATCCTCAGTGACTGGTAATGCATCTGTCATAGGAATAAAAAATCAAAAAGGTTGGTCTTGGTCAACTAGATAAAAACTTTAAGAATCTTAAAGTTTTTTTTAATAAATTTAAATTGTTCAATTTAAGAAAATAGATTATAATTATAATAGGTGGTTTTATGAAAAAAGTTGTTATTTTTGGCGGTGGAACTGGTATTTCGCAAATATTAAAAGGGCTAGCTCTTTTTCCTTTGGATATTACAGCCGTAGTAAGTGTTGCAGATGATGGAAAAAGTACAGGTAAATTACGTGAAGAATTAAAAATACCAGCTGTTGGAGATATAAGTAAAGTACTTATGTGTATGAGTAAAGCTGATAAGGATGTAATTAATTTATTAAATTATCGTTTTGAGGATAATACCTCTTTAGCAATGCATTCAATTAAGAATATCATTTTAGCAGCTTTATTAAATATAAAGGGCGATTTCAAACATGCTATTCCAGTATTTAGTAAATTATTCAATATTAATGGTCGAGTCTTACCTTTAACTGAGGATTATGTTGATTTAATTGGTAAAACAAAAGATGGAAAATTTATAGTTGGAGAAAGTAATATTACTAAATCTAATACAAATATTTGTAAGGTTTTTTATGATAAAAAAATAAAAATTAACCCAGAAGTATTCGATGCCATAAAAAAATGTGATTTAATTATATTTTCGCCGGGTAGTTTACTTACTAGCATATTACCGCATATAGTAGATAAAGAAATGGTGTCTTTTCTAAAAAAAAGTGGGAAAGAAATATTATATATTAGTAATTTAGTAACACAACCAGGAGAAACAGACAATTTTAAAGTTAGTGATCATATAAAATTACTTAATAATTATTTATATAAAAATGCAATAAATATAGTTATTGCAAATAACAAAGAAATTTCAGAAGAGATAGCTAAAAAATACAAAACAAAGGAGCAAAAAGATCCCGTTTTAATAGATAAAGAAGAACTTAAGAAATTAAATGTGAAACTTATTGAAGATAACATTTTTACAATTGAAAATAATGTTATACGTCATGATTCATTAAAAGTAGCTTACTTGGTTTTTAAATATTTAATGGACGGCGAAAAATGACATTTACAATTAGAGTAAAAGAAGAATTATCTAAACTTAATTTAGATAGTTTAGAAAATCGAATTATAGTTTGTACATATTTAAATTATGTGGGTAAATTTTATAAAAATAAAATAGTAGTTACTATTGAAAATGCTTCAGTTGCTAGATTTATTTATAAGAATATTAAAAGCGTTTATGGAATAAACATCAAAATAATTGTAAGAAACCAAAAAAGGTTCCGTATTAAACAAATATATATTTTAGAAATTTATGAAAAGTGTTCTTTAATTACAGCTGATATTAAAAATATATTTAATCAAATAGAACTAGATTCAAAAGAAGAAATATCTTCTTATTTAAAAGGGACTTTTTTATCATGTGGAAATATTTCTGATCCTAGAACTAGTGGTTATCACTTAGAATTTAGTATTAAAAATTATACAAAAGTTAAATTTTTAAAAAAAGTCTTAAAATATTATACAATTAATTCTAAGATTATAAAAAGAGAAAATTCATACATGCTTTATGTAAAAGAGTCCGAAAAGATAAGCGATTTTCTAAAGTTTATTGAAGCTATAAATTCATTTTTTTACTATGAAGATGTTCGAATATATAAAGACCATAAAAATATGGTAAACAGATTAAATAATTGTGAAATAGCTAATCAAGAGAAAGTAATTAAAAATGGGCTTAAACAAATTGATGATATTAATTTTCTATATGAAAATAATTTATTAGATTTATTAGATGATAAAACTCTAGTAATTATAAATTATAGAAAAAAATATCCTGAAACATCATATAATGAGCTTGCACAAATAATAACATTAGAAACTGATTTAAAAATAACAAAATCACAAATAAATCATCATTTTATAAAGATTCGAAAACTTATAGCAAAATTTAAAAATCTATAATTTATTATAGATTTTTAAATTATTTTATCAATTAAGCCATAATCTAATGCCTCTTTTGCATCCATGAAATTATCTCTTTCCGTATCCGCTTCAATTTGTAAAATATCTTTCGCTGTATTTTGAGCTAGCAATTCATTTAAATGACTTTTAAGTTTTAATATTCTTTCAGCTGCAATTTTGATTTCTGTCGCTTGTCCGCTTGCTCCTCCTAAAGGTTGATGTATCATAATTTCACTATTTGGTAAGGCATATCTTTTTCCTTTTTCACCACTAGATAATATAAATGCTGCCATAGAGGCACAAATGCCTATACAAATAGTTGAAACCTTACTTTTTATAAAATTCATTGTATCATATATTGCAAAACCAGCAGTAACAGCCCCTCCAGGAGAGTTAATATAAACACTGATATCATTATGATTTAAAGAATCTAAATATAATAACTCTGAGACGATAATATTTGCCATATTATCATCAATTTCTCCATTTATAAAAATAATTCTATCTTGCAGCATTCTAGAATATAAATCATAGCATTTCTCTCCATTGTAAGTTTTTTCTACTACATTTGGAATTAAATTCAATTTTATCACCTAATAATATTTTTATATCAAATAACGTAAAATATACTTAAAAATTATGACAAAAAAAATTTTTTTTGCTAAAATATAATTAGAATAAGAGGGATTTTTATGGACAATATTAAAATTACATATAAAAAAGAAAAACGAGAATTTCCTAAAAATACTAGTGTGGTTGATATAATAAAAACTTTTGATGAATTATTTGACGAAAAATTTCTTGGAATTAAGGTAGAAAACTCAGTAAAAAAATGGAATGAAAAAATTACAAAAGATAGTGAATTCGTGCCTTTTGATGATAGTGATAGTACTGGAAACAAAATATATCAAGCAGGATTAAAGTACATATTTATTGTGGCAGTTAAAGATTTATATGGTAAAGAAGCGCAAGTATCATTTTTAAATTCTTTAGATAAAGGATTATATACAGCTATTAACGTACCTGGTAAAACAATAGAACATAAAGATCTTGATGATATATATAATAAGATGAAAGAAATTTCTAATCAAAATTTGGTTTTTGAAAGAATTACTGTTGAAAAAAAAGAAGCAATTAATTATTTTATAAAAATTAATGAATCAGAAAAAGCTAAAAATATTAAAAATATAGCAGGAAACACTATTACATTATATAAACTTAATAGTTATTATAATTATTTTTATAACGATATGCCATATAGCACCAAAGTGATTAATAGGTTTTGTTTAGATTTTATTAGTGATAATAAAATTGTTCTTACATTCCCAACTATTAAGTCTAAAGGTATTGTTTTAAAATATAATCATTTCCCTAAAACATTAAATAATTTCGAAATATATCGTAATTGGATAGAACATTTAAATTTAAGATATATTTCGAATGTTAATGATTTAATTTCAACAAACCAAATAAGAGATTTTATTGCTACTAATGAGTTTGTGAGCAATGATTTTATAAATGAAGTTATAAAAAAGATAGTTGATCATAAAAATGAAATAAAAATACTTTTATTAGCTGGACCTTCTTCTTCAGGTAAAACTACTACGGCTTATAGAATAAATTTGTTTTTAAAAAAATACGGAATAAAATCAATAACTTTTTCTACGGATAATTACTATAAAGATATTGATAAGATTTCAAAAGATAGTGATGGTAATTATGAGTTTGAAAAAATTGATGCATTAGATTTAGACATGCTTCAAAATGATTTATTAAATTTATTAGATGGAAAAGAAGTAACTATACCTACTTATAATTTTATTGCAGGTAAAAAAGAATATAAAACTAAGGCTATAAAATTAGATAAAGATGAAATAATAATAATGGAGGGATTACATTGTTTAAATGAAGTGATGACTAAAAAAATAGACAAGAAATATAAATACAAAATATACGTTAGTCCTTTTCTTCCTTTAGGAATAGACAGACATAATCACTTGTCGACCATGGATTTAAGACTTATTAGAAGGATTGTGCGTGATAATAGGACAAGAGGAGCTAGCGTAACAGATACATTAAAATATTGGGAAAAAGTAAAAAATGATGAAGAAGTATATATATACAATTTTCAAAAAGAAGCAGATGTCATACTTAATACAGCATTAATATATGAATTAGGAGTATTAAAGGTGTTTGCTGAACCTTTATTATATTCAGTATCAATTACTAGTGAATTTTATGAAGAAGCGAGAAGATTATTAAGCTTTTTGCGATTATTTTTCCCAATTTCATCAGAATTAGTACCAAACTATTCTGTATTAAGAGAATTTATTGGTGGAAGTATATTTTATTAAAGGAGAGATATTATGAAAATAGCAATTAATGGATTTGGAAGAATTGGTCGATTAGCTTTTCGCAAGTTAATCGAAAAAGAAGATGTTGAAATAGTTGGAATTAATGATTTGTCAGATGCTGAAACTTTAGCTTATTTACTTAAGTATGATTCTATACATGGTAATTTTTATCCGGAAGAAATATCATTTATAGATAATTATTTAATTTTTAAAGATAAAAAGATTGAAATATTTTGTATAAAAGATCCTTCTATGTTACCTTGGAAAAAATTAAATGTTGATATAGTATTGGAATGTAGTGGCGTATTTACAAGTGAAGAAAAATCGATGGAACATATAAAAGCAGGGGCAAAAAAAGTATTAATATCAGCTCCGGCAAAAGGAAATGTTAAAACAATTGTTTATAATGTTAATGATAATGTTTTAAATGGAGATGAAAAAATTATATCAGCAGCGAGTTGTACAACTAACTGTTTAGCACCAGTGCTTAATTTACTGCATAAAAATTATGGTGTTAAAAAAGGATACATGACTACTATTCACGCTTACACTAACGACCAAGCAACATTAGATATTCCTCATAAAAAAGGTATTCTTTCAAGAAGAGGGCGTGCCGCCGCCGCTAGTATAATTCCATCATCAACCGGAGCTGCTAGTGCTATAGGAAAAGTAATTCCAGAACTTAATAATAAACTGGATGGACTAGCTTATAGAGTACCAGTTCAAGACGGATCTGTAGTTGATTTAACAATTGAACTTAACAAAATAGTTAGTAAAGATGAAATTAATCAAATGTTTAAAAACAATCAAAATGAAACAATCAAAATTACAATGGATCCGATAGTTTCAAGCGATATAATTGGATCAAATTATGGTGCAATAGTTGATGGATTACTTACAAATGTAATAGATACTGAAAATGGACAATTGGTTAAAATTGTTGCATGGTATGATAATGAAATGAGTTATACATCACAAATGATTAGGACATTAGAGGTGTTAATGAAATAGAGGTGAGATTTAATGCTTAGAATACAAGATATAAATGTAGATAATTTAACAGTGCTTGTAAGAGTAGATTATAATGTTCCAATTGAAAATGGTAAAGTGCTAGATGATTCTAAAATTCAAGCTAGTTTAAAAACAATTAATTATTTAAAAGAACATAATTCTAAGATTATTTTATTATCTCACTTAGGAAAAATTAAAACTGCTGAAGATAAGAAAAAAAATTCACTTCTTCCAATATGTCATAAGTTAAGTGAAATTTTGGGCGAAGAAGTTAAATTTTATAATGACGAAAATAAAAATAAAGTATACCAAATAGTAAAAAAATTAAAAAACAAAGAAATACTTATACTTGAAAACACACGTTTCAATGATTTAGATGGGAACTTAGAAAGTAATTGTGATATACAACTTTCAATGTTTTACGCATCGCTTGCAAATGTATTTATAAACGATGCTTTTGCTTCAAGTCACCGATCTCATGCTTCAACAGTTGGAATTACTAAATTTTTACCAAGCGGGATTGGATTTTGTGTGCAAAAGGAAATAGAAAAATTAGATGTAATAAAAAATGTTAAAGAACACCCTTTTACAATTATAATGGGTGGAGCAAAAGTAGATGACAAGATTCCTGTTATAAAATCTCTTATTGAAAAATGTGATTATTTAATTCTTTCGGGAGGGATAGCCAACACGTTTTTAAAATCATTAGGTATTAATATAGGATTTTCTTTATATAACGAAAAATATTTAAATGAAGTAATGGAAATTTTACATAATTTTAAACAAAAAATTTTTTTGCCAGTGGATGTAATAGTTGGGAAAAAATATGATAGTAATTATGCAGATTATAAACTAGTCAATGAGGTAACAAAGGATGAAATGATTCTAGATATTGGCCCTAAGACCATTGAAAAATATAAAAATATAATTGCCGGTTCTAAAACTATTTTTATGAATGGTACAATCGGAAAATATGAAGATAAAAAATTTAGTAATGGAACAAGAGAAATTTTTAATATTTTGTCAAAAACAAATGCAAAAGTAGTAATAGGTGGCGGAGATTCTGTAGGCGCAGCTAATGTTTTAGGTTATAAAAATTCTTTTTATTATTTATCTACTGGTGGCGGCGCTACTTTAGAATACTTAGCGAAAGGGAGCTTAGTTGCATTAGATGCTTTGAAAAAGGAATGATAATTATGAAAAAAATAATTGTTGCTAATTTAAAAATGAATTTAGATTTAGGTGAAATTATTGCCTACAAAAATGCGTTAGATAAAATAGTTAATGATAAATTAAGTTTAATCGTATGTCCTCAATATCCTTATCTAAGTTTTTTTAATAATGGATTATATAGTTTAGGAGCACAAAATGTTTCTGAGTATGAAAAAGGGGCTTTTACGGGAGAAGTAGGAGCAAGAGATCTTGCTAGTTTAGATGTAGAATATGTACTAATCGGACATTATGAACGAAAAAAATATTTTTTAGAAAATGATGATAAAATTTTAATTAAAATTAAAAATGTTATAGATAATGGTATGATTCCTATAATGTTTATTGGAGAGTCAAAAGAAGAAAAACAAAGAAAAAAGACTATTTCTGTTATACAAAAGCAAATTGTTGAAATATTTAATATGTTATCAAATAAATATATTAATAAGATTATCTTAGCATATGAACCAATATGGGCGATAAATAGTGGTAAAATTCCGGAAGACAAAGAAATAGATGAAATAATTACTTTTATTAAAAATTTTGTCTTAAAAAATTACAAAACTAATAATAGCGTTTTGTATGGTGGAAGTATAAATGAATTTAATATTAAAAATTTTAATCAAATTAAAAACATTGATGGTTTTGTTATAGGTGAGGCTTCAACAAATTTGCGTATTTTTCCACAAATTCTGAAGACATGTGAGGATAAAACTATAGACTAGACATAATTTTACATTTCATTTTATATTTCGACAAAACATTTTCTAGTATTTTGTCATAATCCCTTATATAATTAAAGAGCGGGCAGTAAATAATATATAAGGAGAGAAAAATGAACAATCAAATAAGAGTGCTTATGATTGATGATAATAATGATATTATAAGCAAAGCAGAGAATTATTTTAGTAGTCACGCAGTAATAAAAATAGGTTTAAAAGCAAATAATGGAAAGGATGGATTAAATTTAATTTTAAACAATCAAAATGATTATGATATTATAGTTATTGATTTAATAATGCCAAATAAAGATGGTTTATCAATTATTAATGAAATGAGAAACAATAACATTTCTAAAAAAGTCATAGCATTAAGCAGTTATAAGTCAGATTATATTTTAAGTAAATTAAATTATTTAAATGTCGATTATTTTATGCTAAAACCTTATAATTTAGAAGATTTAGAAAGTAGAATATTAGAAACTAATATTGTAGAGAATAATGTAATAACAAAGGAAGATAATGAGTTGCATATTTCTATAAGTAAATTACTTCATGATTTAGGGATACCATCACATATTAGAGGTTATCAATATATAAGAGAAAGTATTTGTCTAATGTTAAAAAATCCTGATTTAATTGGGCAAATTACTAAAAATATATATCCAGAAATTGCAATAAAATTTGATACTACTTCATCAAGAGTAGAACGTGCAATTAGACATGCTATTGAAATTAGTTGGAATAGAGGAGACTATGACTTAATGGAAGATATTTTTGGCCATAGTGTAGATTATGATAAAGCTAAGCCAACAAATTCAGAGTTTATAGTTACATTGGCTGATAAGTTAAGAATGGACTTGAATAAAATAAAAATTTAATCTTAGTCTTTTTTTATGGAAAAAAATACCTGATTATGTTATGATATAAAATAAGAAAGGATCCAGAATTGTATGAATATTAAAAATTTTCTATTAAGACAATCAGTAGTAATAACGATATCTATAATTTGTGTTATTGCTTTAATTTCTTTTTCTTCTTATGCGGCATTTGTTGTTCAAAAAGAAGATGCTGACGCAGTAATAATTGATTCTGGTTATTTAAAAATTACTTACACTAATGGAAATATTTTAAAAATAACAGATATGGTTCCAACAGCTGACAGTAATATAGCTGATTTAGCGGGTTATACATTCTCGATAAAAAACGATAACAGTGGAATAGATCCTAGTTCATTGGATTCAAATACCATTATTAAATTAATGGTTAATTCAGATAATCAAGTTCCTGTAGAATATATAAAATGTCAGTTGTTTTCGGGCACTTCTTCTAATCCCTTTGCTACACCAGATACAACTGCATCTACTATGCAAAATATAGGAAAAAATGCCAATATAATAAAAAGTATTATTTTAAATCCTGGGAATACAAAATATTATGGTTTAAAAGTATGGCTTGCAAGTAATGCACCAAATAGCGTAATAGGTAAAAAAATAAGTTTAAAAATTCAAGTTGATAGTATAGTTAACGAATAAATGAAAATTTATTCGTTTTTTTTCATATATATTAATATGAAAAAATATAAATTTATTATTTTATTAATTTTTTTACTATTTATTTCTTTGCTTAATGTCAACGCAGTTCATAATAATATTTTAAAAGGAAAAACTATAGCATTAGATATTGGTCATGGTGGTAAAGATCCTGGAACGCTTTATAAAGATATTTATGAAAAAGATTTAAATCTTCAAATAGGTAAAAAAATAAAAAAAGAATTATTGAAATTAAATGCTAAAGTTATTATGACACGTGAAGGAGATTACGATTTAAGTTCACCAGGTGTAAATAGAAGAAAAAAAAGTGACTTTGATAATCGAATAAAACTAATAAATAGTAGTAATGCTAATTATTATTTTTCTATTCATTTAAATTATTTAAGCGATACAAGATATTATGGGCCGCAAGTATTTTATAATGATGTAGATAAAGATAATAAAAAAATTGCACAAACAATTCAAGATGTTTTAAATAAAAATATAAAAACTACTAGAACTATCAAAAAAATGAAAAATGCTAATTATTATATGTATAATAAATTAAATAAAAAAGGTGTATTAATAGAGCTAGGTTTTTTATCAAATGCAAATGAAAGAATTAAATTACAACAAGAAGAGTACCAACAAAAATTAGCAAAAGCAGTTGTCCTTGCAATAACAAAACTAGACTAAAATTCAAAATATTTCATTTTTTTATTAGAATCGACAGAGCAACCTGTTATGTATGATATATTTTCTATTACATTATATAAGATTTTAATATCTTTATTTTCGAATAGTACTTTGTTTACTACAGCAATTATTTTTAATGACTTTTCAATTGCTAAATCGTAAAGTTCATCTATAGAATAATTAAATCTTTTTTTTGTTACAGGATGATACCATGTGTTCTTTTCTAAGTTTATATATTTTTTATTAATTTTTTTATAATTATAAGATACATATTTTATTAATCTTTTGTTTTTTCTAAATAAATCAATAAAAGAATATATTAATTTTTTAACTCTAAAACGATCGTATACACCAAATCTAAATATGAATTTCCCAGTTTTATAACTAGAATAGTAAATTTTACCTACATTTTTTTCGTTATAAGTATATAAAAATGTTTGATCAATTAAGTTTAGTAAGCTGGCACTAAATTTTGTTTTTGGAAAATCTTTCTGATAAAATTTAGATTTATAATATTTTTTATGATATGTTTTTTCAAAAAAATAGACATTTAACATAGCTTCCATTTTAGTATGTAAGCCATTATATTTATAAGAGTTGATCTTTTTTTCGTTATAAACACCTGTTTTATAAAAAATAAATGGATGCATAGTTGAATCAAGTACATAGTGATTAATTGAACCATATAAATATGCTAGACATTGTTTATTAAATGTTAAGTTATTCTCTTTAATAAGTTTAACTATATTTATTAAATATTTCTGTGTGTTTTTTCTATGGCCTTTTTTAGAAAGCTTTTGTATTCTTTTCTTATTTTTATAACCAAAAAAATGATAATACATTAAATTATCAAAGCTTTGATTAAAAATCGCATAAACTTTAGTATCTATCATATTGTTTAATTTTGCTTTATTCATTACTTGTTCACCGAATATTCTGTGCGTTGTACAAGATGGCATTTATTATCACAACCTTTACGTTATTATAACATATAATTTTAAATGAACTTATATTCTATATTAAACTTTTTTTTATTTTATGATATAATTATTATAATAAAGGGAGAATAAATATGTACAGAAAATCTTTCAAAACAATTGATGAACAGATTAATATTCTTAAAAGTAAGGGATTAATTATCGAAGATATAAATTATACAAAAGATATTTTGCTACGTGAAAATTATTTTTTTATTAGCGGTTATAGACATTTGTTTTTAAAAAGTGCAAAAGAAAGATATTTTCTTCCTGGAACTGGTTTTAGAGAAATATATGCTATGTTTAATTTTGACCGGCAAATAAGGAATATTATATTTAAGAATTTATTAATTGTAGAAAATAATATCAAAAGTATTTTTTCATATCAATTATCTAAAAAGTATGGCTTTCGCGAAAAAGATTATTTAAAACCTAATAATTTTAATATGTCTAGTGAAAAAACGAAACAAGTTTCAGATTTATTAAAAAAAATGCGAAGACAAATAAGGATTAATGGAAAGCAGCATTCGGCTACTACACATTATTTATCGAACTATGGATATGTTCCTTTATGGATTGTTGTAAAAGTTTTATCATTTGGGATAGTTTGTGAACTTTTTAATATAATGAAGTATGAAGATCAAAAAGAAGTATCCGAAATATATAATATCTCAATTGAAGATCTTACAATTTATTTACCTATATTAGCAAATTATCGTAATTTATGTGCACATGAAGATATACTTTATGATCATACTAATCAAAGAGAAATAAATAATACAAAATATCATAAACAATTGAATATACCTTTAATGGATGGGGAATATATATATGGTAAAGATGATTTATTCGCCTTGATAATAATTTTAAAATATATGTTAAGAGAAGAGGAATTTACTTTACTTATAAATGAAATATCTTATGAAGTAGATATTTTAAATGGAAAATTAAAAACAATAAAAATTGATAAAGTTTTGGATGCCATCGGTTTTCCAAAAAATTATAAAGAGATTGCGAGGATGACAAAATGAAAAACAATAAAAATACTAAATTAATAATACTTATAACAGTACTAGCATTATTTATAGGAGGATTTGGAACATACCTTTTATTTACAAGAACAAATATTTTTCAAAAGAAAATTGTTACAACTAATAAAAATGTAACAATAACAGATAATGGCTTATCTGAAGCAGTTGAAAAACTATATGATGCAGTGGTAGTTGTTGAATCATATAATAATTTAAAACTAGTTTCATCTGGAAGTGGTTTTGTTTACAAAGTTGATAAAAATGATTCTTATATATTAACTAATAACCATGTAATTGATAGTGCCACTGAGGTTAAAGTAACATTTACAAGTGGAACAACAGAGACTGTAGAAATTGTTGGAAAAGATACATTCTCTGATATAGCGGTATTAAAACTTTCTAAAAAAGTATCTACGGTAGCTTCCATTGGATCTAGCGAAAAAGCAAAACTTGGAGATACAGTATTTACTGTGGGAGCCCCATTAGATAATGCTTATTCTGGAAGTGTTACTAGAGGAATAGTTTCAGGTAAAAATAGGATGGTAGCTGTTTCTTTATCAAATACTAATACAAGTGATTATATTATGAAAGTTATTCAAACAGATGCTTCTATTAATTCCGGAAATAGTGGCGGACCTTTAGCTAATGCTAATGGAGAAGTAATTGGAATAACAAATATGAAACTTGTATCAAATGGAGTAGAAGGAATTGGGTTTGCCATCCCAATCGAAGATGCATTAGAATACGCTAAAGTTATCGAAAATGGTGGAAAAATTGAAAGACCAGTTTTAGGAATAACTATGTTAAATCCAACAGATATATATAGTATATATTCTAGTGGATTGAATATAGACACCAATATTTCTGGGGTAATAGTATCAGAAGTTGCTGAAAAAAGTGCTGCAAGCGAAGCTGGATTACAAAAGGGTGATATTATAGTAGCTATTGAGGATAATAAAGTTAGTTCAATTGCAGAATTGCGATATTATTTATATAAATATAAAATTGGTGATAAAATTAAAATTAAATATAATAGAAATAATAAAGAACAAACTACAGAAGTTAAATTAAAATCTTCTTAATCGTATTTTATTAAATACGATTTTTTAATTAGTGAAAATCTGACATAATTTTACATATTTTTATCGCTTGAGAGCATAATAAATATAGGGTATTTATTAGACCTTTAGAAAGGAAAGAATGGTGATTATATGAAAACAAGATTAAAATTTTTAATTTTTATGGTTACTATTGCTTTAATGTTAATTCCTACTGTCTATGCCAAAGATAATTTAATCGGCAAAGTCACCGCAATAAATAATAAAGATGTAATTTTAAGTGGAGAAGTTACTAACGTAGTTGATGATAGTGACCCTAGTAATGTAAAATTAAGATATAATAACTTAAATTTAAAAATAATTGAGGAAAATTTATCAGTGGGAAGAAAAGGAGACGCAGCTTGGCTTGGATTTAGAATAACTAAGCCATCCGAAGCTACTGAAGATGCAGTTGTAACCCGTAGTGGAGCAACAATTAAAATAGATGACGAAGGCGTTTATTATACCAAAATAACGGCAGATATATTACAAAATGCACTTTTAGAAGGACATGATTTAGAAAAAAAATACGAATTCGATTGGAATAATGATAAAGTTATTGATCAAACAGTGACATTTATAATTTCGCCTGAAACAATTATTTTAAAAGATAAAGATAGTGACTTAGATGCATTTAATGGACCACTTGAGGCTGAAAAAATAAATAAAAATAAAATAGAAAATCCAAGAACTTCTGATTCAAATATTTATATCTTTATTGGAATGATATTATTAAGTGGATTTGGAATAATTTATATTATAAGAAAAAATATTTTAAGTAATAGATAGGTAGATTATATCTACTTTTTTAATTTATTAATTACTGTCTATTTTGATAAGTAAATCCAAAATTTTAAGGCGCTTTAGTATTCAAGCACCTTTTTTTAATATTTAGCAGTAAAGTATGTTAAGATTTTTAAGTGAAGTAAAAAATATTTAAAAGTAATAAACTGATAAATATCTATGAATGTAAAATGCTTGAAAATGAATGAAAATTTGTAAAGTAATGTAATATATTGTTTAATAAATAAAAATGTATGTGCTATAATCTAAATATAAGAAAATAAAGCTTCAAAGGAGGTAATTAAATATGGGATGGAGTGGAAATTTTAAAATAAAATATAAAGGAAAAAATCCAAAAGAATTCCATAAATTAGCAAAAATGATAATTCCTAATTCAATTATAAGATTTGATTTTGATGATTGTATGATGGATCAAAGCTCTGTAGAATTATCATGCACAAGGAATTTAAGCTGGGATTCTGCAGATAAAGATATGCAAAAACTAATGTCATACTTATCAGATGGAGATTCTATTTCTATGGAAATCGATGGCGAAGGTGATTATGAAAAAGTAGAAGTCGCTAAAGTCAATGGTGAAGTTACTTTTGCAACTTCTAATACTAAAAGTGAAAGATATACTAGTTCTGATATAGGAATTCCTAACATGCTTTTTGAAGAAATGAGTCCAAATTATTATGATGATCCAGAAAGTATAGATATTTGTTCTCTTGATGGATATACTCAATTAATTGCTAATACATTTGCTGATGATGAAAGATTAATGCCAATAGTTCAAAATTTTATGTATACAATACTAGATAAAGATAAAATAAATTTATCAGCTGTAGAAGACGAAGATAAGTTATCTCAAGAAGCTTGTGCTAGACTAGATGAAATGAGAGCTAAATTTAGTTCTGTTGAATCAACTGCTAAATTTTTACAAGAACAAAAAAAAGATGAGTTATCTTTTGAATCAGTTGATAAACAAGATAGCAATGCTTTACCAGATTGGGTCCAAAAATACCCAAAGAGTGTAATAAATTCTCTAGGAGGTGCAGCATTATTACAAGAATTAATTGCTACAAAGGGAGAAAAAGAAGCAAAAAAAATTATAAAAATGCTTGGTGGAGGAATAATGCAAGAAATGGGAATGAATGATTATAATGATACCCACTCATTTGGTGGACCAAGAAGATAGTTTATCAAATTTTTTTTAAAGTCTTAATATTATCATTTCCAAAATATTATATTTTAAAATTTTAAACTATAATAACCAAAATAGACTTTTATCATAAGCTATAAGTAGGGGGAATATTTATGGCTAAAAAAGTGGTCCTTGATGCTGGACATGGAGGGAATGATTTAGGGCTTAATCAAAATGGAATAATTGAAAAAGATTTCAATTTACAAATTAATAATTATTTGTCGCAGCGATTAAACGAAATGGGTGTAGCAAATACTGTAACCCGTAATAGTGATGAAACCATAGATAATAGCGAACGATTAAAAAGAATAAAAAATGCATATGGTGATAAAAATGATGTAATATTATTAGTTAGTAGTTTGAATACTGGCGGAAATAGTGGTACTGAATTGATATATGCTCTAAGAAATGATAATACTTTAACTCAAAAATTATCAAATGCTTTTGAAAATGCTGGATTTAATGTTAATAAGTTTTATCAAAGAAGATTACCTAGTGATTCTTCTAAAGACTATTATTATCAAATGCGTGATACTTCTAATATAATTCCAGTCATTGTAGAATATGGATATATTGATTCAGAAACTGATGCGAGTAAGTTAAAAAACAATTGGCAAGAATATGCTGAAGCGTTATTAAAAGGACTTACAGAATATATAGGAGTTAATTATATTCCAGCAACTACAGGAGAAAACATATACGTAGTAAAAAAAGGAGATACATTATATAGTATCGCCAAAAGATATGGAATAACAGTAGATGAATTAAAAAGAGCAAATAATTTAACAAGTAACACTTTAAGTATTAATCA
>CANQYE010000009.1 GCA_947627995.1 uncultured Bacilli bacterium | reverse complement strand
AAAAAAATGTAAATATGTAGTATAATGTATATAGAAATTAACCTTGTTAAAAATTTCCAAACGTCCTTACCTAAGGCGCCATTGGGAAATCTGTTCTAACTTTTTAGAACTTTATATACAAAAAGTATCAATTTCAAAAGAAGTTGATATTTTTTTGTGATTAGAGAAAGGACAGATAAAAATGGTAAGTATAGTTAGTAAAGAATTACACTTTGATGAAGAATTAAAAAAGAAAATAGAATTTATATGCGATTTTTGTAATACTAAACCAACAATTATAAATGGGTGTATTAAGAATATTAAGCGAACAAATCTCTCATATATAGAACCTCATAGAGTTATTATTAAAGGTATTACATTTCTAGTATTTAACTATTCTAAAACTATTTATATTGGGAATTTAAGAAATAGTATTGAAATAAAAGATTTAGAAAGTTTTATTAAGTCATTAGATTAAATCTATTAAAATAATCAACTTCTTTCAAAATCGCCTTAAAATAGGCAAAATTTGGCAAATATGTCTTGACTTTAGAATTGAAATATCTATAATAAGTAGCCAAGAAACAAGTTTTATGTTTTTGGGGGTTAATATGAAACGAAGTTTAAATTATATTAATACAACTTATTTAGATTTTAAGAGGTGTCAAAGGCATAAAAATATTTAATGTGTCTTTGTCACCTCTTTTTAGGTTTCAAAGATAAAAAGGAGGATTAGAATTTAATGAATGAAGAAAAGAAAATTGCAGGAATCTACATAAGAGTTTCAACAGAGGATCAAGCCAGAGAGGGTTTTAGTTTATCAGAACAAGAAAAGAGACTCCGAGCAATGTGTGAGTATAAAGGTTATGAAATTTATAAGATTTATAAAGATGCTGGAATAAGTGCCAAGACTGGAAACCATAGACCAGCATTTGAAGAACTACTTGAAGATATTAAAAATAAAAAATGTAATACCATTGTTGTATTAAAACTAGATAGATTAACAAGAAGTGTTTATGATATGGAACATATTATAAAATTTCTAGATGAAAACAATGCTTATTTAGATTGTGCAAATGATGATATAAATACTACGAATGCAAATGGTAAAATGGTTGCAAGACTTTTAACAACAGTTTCACAAAATGAAATAGAAAGAACAAGTGAAAGAACTAAAATAGGTTTAGCAGGTGCGATTGCTTCTGGGCATATTCCACATAAAAGTCCATTGGGTTATAAAAGAGATGGAAAAATATTAGTACCAGATTTATCTACTAAAGATGTAATAGTTAGAATATTTAATTTATATTATGAGGGTAATTCCTATCAAACAATAGCCAATATATTTAAAGAGGAAGAAGTATTAGGTAGAACAAATTGGTATGATTCTACTATTCAAAAAATACTAGAAAATGAAATTTATAAAGGTGATTTTGTTCATGGTAAAAGAACTAAAAATCCCACTTATTATAAAGATGTTGTAGAGCCACTTGTATCAAAAGAATTATGGGAAGAATGCCAAGTTCAAAAGAAAAAGAATTCTAGAAGTTATAAAAGAACATTAGAATATCTATTTTTACAAAAATTAAGATGCCCAAAATGTAATCGTATTTTGGGTGGTAAAGCAACTACCAAGAAAAATGGTAAAGCATATTTTTATTACTATTGTAATGATTGCAAATTAACTATTAAGGAATCAGAGATAGAAAAAGAAATTGAACATTTTATAAATGATATTTATGAGTATGATAGTGTTGTCAATCAAACACTATTACCTATGATAAAAACTAAAATAGAAAATCCAAAAGAAGAAATACAAAAAGAAATCTCTAATCAAAATCAAAAATTAGATAGAATTAAAAAGGCATATGTTAATGGTACATTTAAGTTAGAAGAATATGATGAAGAAAGAAAAATTGTAGAAACAACAATTACTGAACTTGAAAACAGATTAAATGAGTGTGAAGTATGTGATGTTCTACAATTTACACCAGAAGATATTTTGATTAAAAGAGATATTGATTATATTAATCAAATACTTTATCCAGAAGAATATAAAGAAAGAAATTTTACTTGGGAAGAACTAACAAGAGAAGAAAAAGCGAATTTAGTGATGAATTACATTGATGAAATTAAACTATATGAAACATCAAATCACGAGTGCAAAGTAGATGAAATATTTTTTAGAGAAAGTATTGCTAAACCATGTAATGAATTATATGATGCAGGATATATTGATAAAAAAGATTATGCTCTAATGGGTAATGTAGTTACAAAATTGAGATTTAGTGAATACTTACCTTTTGAAAAAGTCAGTCAGCATATATTTAGATTAAGAGAATTTTATAATGTAGGTTATTTTGAAGCAACTTATTACTACAACAATAAAGTGATGTTCTTTAATGGATACGAAGAACGAAGAATTGTTAGAATATTTCCACTTGAAGATTATAGAAAAATGGATAAAATCGAACAATTAAAATTAGGTGTTATCTATGTAAAAGATGGGGATAAATCAATATTAGAAGATGAAGAAAATGTATTTGAATATATACCACCAGTTGTTAATTCAACTGAATATGAACTTGATGAGGAAGCAAAGAAAAAGAGAAAACAAATTGAAAAAGAATTGAATGATATTAAATCAAAATTAGATGATTAAAAAAATCTCATGTAGTTTTAATGCTTTACGAAGTTTAGCATTATTACAAAATAAGACAGGTAGATTCTAAGGTTGCCTAAACCTTAGCCCCCAGATTTTGATGTTTGCGTCAAAATCTATAGGGGGTTAGAGATTTTGACAAAGCAAAATTACCCTACTATTCATAGTAGGACTCTAATATACAAAGGGTGATTATAGAAATATGGAAAATAAAGAAGAATTATCTTATTCATTGCATTTAAGTAATGATAAAAATAAATCAAAGAAAGCAAGAAGAAGTGTAAAAAATACTGAAACTGGTACTACTTCTTTATCTAATAATGCAATACAAAATCATCAACAATTATCAAAAGTTGATAAACATAATTTACGAAAATATGATGATGATAAAGAATTGATTTGTACGATTAAAGGGACTTCTTCTATTGTAGAAGATACTAAAAATTTGTATTTGAAATTGTTTGAAGATGCACGAATTAAATACAATGAAAAGCAAACTAGAAATGATAGAAAGATAGAAAACTATTTTAATCATATCTCAAATGATAACAAAAGAGATCTTGCTTGTGAGATTATTATTGAACTTGGAGATATGGATTTTTGGGTTAATAAAGATGATAAATTTAAACATAAAATGGTAGAAGTTTTTAAAGAACAAATAGCAGATTTAGAAGAAGTTGTACCTAATTTTAAAATAGCAAATGCCACCATTCATTTTGATGAATCTAGTCCACATTTACATATTGTTGGTGTACCATTTAAAGATGGAATGAAAAATGGTATGGAAAAACAAGTCGGTAAATCTGATGTGTTTAATAAAATAAGTTTAGTCAATATTCAAGATAAAATGAGAGAGTATTGTATTAATTCATTTAATAGAATTTATCATTTAAACTACACTCTTAAAGTAAAAGAAGAAGGTAGAAATGTTGATATAAATGTTGCAAATATGAACGAATATAAAAAGTTTAAAAGAGAGCAAGATAAATATAAAAAGCAACTTAAAGAATTAAATAATAAAACAAATGAATTACAAAATAAATCTAATGAGATTAATGATATTATTGACAATTTAAGACCTACAATAATGAATAAAAATAACTATTCTATTTCAAATGAAGATGTTAATAAAATCAAAAAGTATATAGAGCAAACCAATGATACTACTTCTAATTTAAGAGATGCAAATGATATAAATATTATCTTAAAAAAATATGAGGATGACTTAAGAGAACACTCTAATGAAGTTAGAAATTTGAAAAAGAAAATCAAAACTCGTGATGATAGAATTGAAGAATTAGAATATGATTTGAATGATGCAAATGAAACTATTGATGAATTAGAAGATAAGGTATCAGAATTACAAAAAATAGTTGATTACTTTAAAGAGTTATGGAATAAATTTATTTTATTCTTAAAAGATAAATTCTTCTCTACAAATAAGTACGATGACTTCATAAATGATTTATATGATGAAGATATACTTGATGACAATGATATTGATCTAATTCAAAATAATTCAAAAAATAAAGATGATTTTGAGAGATAATATAGGGATAAAGTTGCATAAAGCCACCTTTTGTGGTAATATATACAACAATCAAAAAAAGGGGTGTTTTGGATGATAACAAAGTTACAAGATATGAAATGGAAACTACATAATTATAAATCAAAACAATTATTAATATGGGGACTGAAAAATGGTTATATTGCACCTTATGATGATGCTTTAATAGAAAAGTTAAGAAATATTTATGATGGGGGAATTCCAGCATCAATATTATTATTATCAAATGGTATGTCTAATGGACATTGTTATGATAGAGCATTATTAATGGCTAGGGCATTCCTAGATGAAGAGGATGATGTTCAACTTGTATATGCAACAATAGATAGTTTAAAATTAAATCCACAATTTGTTGATCGTGATGATCCGTTATTTGCAGATCATTGTATTGTAGAAAGAATTGCAAAAAATGGTCAACATATTATTTATGATACTTCGTCTGGTTTTGCTTATGATAAAAAATTATATTGGTTAATGGAACATCCAAAAGTTAGACATATAAATGATAAAAATTCTATAATGGAATTTGTTAAATCTGATGAGTATTATCATCCAGAAGATATTGAAAGAGATAAATATGCTTCTCCTTTAATATTACCAATGATTGAAATGTCTTATGGAAGACCGACAGAAATGTATTCTCATTTAGGAATAGAATTATTGCAAAGAGAAATAGAACATTTTAAAAAAGTAATCAATTATGATGGTGTATGTCAAGAAATAGATGAAGATATGAAAAGAATGGGGTTGAAAAAATAATATGTTTGATAATATTAAAAAAGGATTATATTTTAGCAAGATGCAACTTTTATTAAAAAAAGGTGTAGAAGATGGTAATATTCTACCTTTTGATGAGGAATTTTACGAAAAAATGAGTCATACTTATATTAGTTGTTTGCCAGTATCTATACACATGAAATATTTAAAACCTATAGTTGGACCAGGTAAATGTTATGATAGAAGTTTATATATGTTTTTTTGCTTTCCTAATGCAGTTTTAGTTCGTGGTGATAATAAAGATTTAGAATTAAGATATGGGAAAGAAAATGCTGGTCATGGTTGGATTGAAATGAATGGTTATTGCTATGACCCGACACTATTACTTAGATTTAAAAAGGAAACTTATTACGAAATATATAAACCTTACAATATTTCTAAAACTACCACAGAAGAATATAAAAATTGTTGTGATTCTAATAAACAATTTTATGAAGATATAGTGAATACTGAATTAAGTGATTTTCAACCTAATGGAAGAAAAAGAACGGATTTATGTGTGATGATTCCTTTAGTTAAAGGAATTGCTGAAATGGGAACTGACGATAATTTTAAAAAAGAACTGGATGATTATTTGAAATTAATTCAATATGATGAAAGGCAAGTTTATGAAGAAATGAATCAAGTATTCCAAAAATGTTTAGAAGAAGAATCAAAAAAATCTAGAAAAATGTAGAATAATTTTTTAGAATAGTTTATAATTAATTTAGAAATTGATACAAATATTGTATTAGTTCCTAGTTTTGTGAGAAAGTTGTAGATAACAACCCCTATCGCACCAGATGGATATTAAACTCGGACTTTTATGGTTCGAGTTTTAAAATGGTCAAATTCATGATATAATTTTTTATAGATTGAATTGATATATTTGTAAATTTAGAAAACATACTTGCATATTGACAATATCAATATAGGAAAAGGAGATAAAATATGGAACAAATATATAATAAATTGGTAAGAGATAAGATACCCGAAATAATTAAATCAAACGATGAAGAACCAATTACTAGAATTCTAACTGATGAAGAATATAAAGTTGAACTAGAAAAAAAATTAAATGAAGAATATCAAGAAGTTTTAAATGCAACTGGAAAGGACAGAATAGAAGAATTAGCCGATATGTTAGAAATAATGAAATATTTAGCTAAATTAGAAAATGCAACATTAGAAGAAGTTATTGCTATTGCACAAGAAAAAGAGATAAAAAGGGGAACATTTGAAAACAAGATATTTTTGGAAAAGGTATTGAGAAAGCAATAAATTAGAATTATTAAATTTTATTTAGTAAAAAGTTGTCGTACTTCTTACTTTAGGATACAATTGACGAGTCTATTCGAACTTTTTCGAATATTTATATAAAAAGCAATCTCCTATGTGATTTTGATATATTTGTCAAAACAAAATAATTTGATATTAAGTAATTTTGAGTTATAATATAATTATATTTTTGGAGGGTATTTATGGAAGTAAAAAAACTAGCAATGAGTATAATTCTTTTGATATTGATTTGATACAAGATGAAAAAGTTTTATCAATTTATCAAACTGGGGCTGATATAAACCTATCTTGTAAATACGAAGATTATCGAAAAATATCTAACATTTCTTTTAACATTGCTAGTAATCAAGGAAAAGTGTATTCAGTATTTGATAAATTTTATACAGATATAATAAATGGTAATGTCTTGGGTGAAAATGAAAATTTACCAATAGTTCAAGAAAAAATGCAAGATGAAAAAAGCACCTCTTGGTATAAATCTTTAGTTCAAAATAGTGTTATTACAATGCTATGTGATGCTTATCCCATTAATTGCCCAAATGTATTAAAAATATCCAAAAAAGATGATGAAAAAATTCTAACATTTGATAAATTTGATGGCGAATTACCTAAAGCTCCATATTGTATAACAATTAATATACGACAGTCTGGTTCAAGATATATGATTTTTGTATTCCATTTCACACTCTTTTCAAACAATTGCAAACTATAGAAGATAAAAAAGATGCTATTAAAAGTTTAACAAAAAGTTATAAATAACTTCTTCACTCGCACCAAATAGAATACCAAACTCGGACTTTTGCAGTTCGAGTTTTAATATGTTCAAATTTATGCTATAATTTTTATAGTTTAAATTGATATATTGACAATTTAGAAAATACACTACGAAGGAGATTTATTATGAATTTTAATGACGAATTACAAAAGTTAAGAAAAGTAAAAAAATACTGTTTTTTGGAAGCCGATAGAAGTATTTATAAAAGATATCAAGAGTTAAATAAACAAAATAGGATAATTGATGAATATTGTAGATTTATAGAATCTCATTCATACTTTGATGTAAAAAATATAGGAAATGCTATTGCTAGTTTAATAAGAACTTTTGAAGGGGCAAATTATATTTATCAAGAAGCAGAATATCACACGACTGAAGTAGGAACACTTGCATTTGATAAGCAAGAAACTAAAGTTACAAAACATATAAAAATAGTTGTTTCTGAAGATAGCAGACATAATTGGTACTCTGATGATAGAAGTGAAAACCTTAATTCAATTGTAAGAAATGGATTGGCAATTATTTTGACATGTGATACAACCGAGATAGAAATGCCATTTTATCGCACAAATACAAATAATCATACTTTAGAACAATGTGTTAAATTCGGTAGATTTTCTTATGTAAAAGATTTTATTGATGAATTGATTTCATATAAAATAGAACATAATTTAAAAAATATTCCAGCTGATGAAATAGAAAGATTAAAAATAGATTTTATTTCATCTAGAGTTGAACAAATTGAAGAAAATTATAGACTAGTGACTCAACATCAAGAAGAACAAATGAAGCAAAAGTTAGATGCTGATAATGAACATCGTCAATTGTTATTGAAAAGGATATTAGATAAAAAGGAAAAATAATTTTATAGTATAGTTAGTTAATTTGCTCAAAAAGTTGTTGCACATCTTCCTTTAGGGCATCGTTGATGAATCTGCTCGGGCTATTGAACTTTAAATGCATTTTCAGTCTGAAATATGACTGATTTTTATTTGATAAAAATGGCAACACTCATAATCTTCAAAAAGAAGCTAAGTCATGGTATGAAAAAGATTATCAAAAATTAGAAATTAATGAATTAAAAAAAATAATTAGTTTTGTTAAAGATTTATTCGAAGAATTAAAATTTTCCTATGAAAATGAAAATTATGATTTTGGAATTTTATATTATGAAATGATTTATCGTCTAGTTAATGCTTATCAAGTATATAATAAGTTTGCACCTATACAACGTGAAAAAATGTATAATATTATAAATAATAAAAATTATAGAGAAAATTATGTGTATAAAGGTAAAATTAATAAAGATTTAAAAAAACACTTTAATAATTGTATTAAATCTTTAGATAAAAAAGCTATGTATAGTAATATATTAGATTTATATTATTTTGTTATGAACGAAATTCAAATTGATAATTATGAAGAATATATTATAAAAATTAATGAAAGAGAATGCTAAGTTTATAAAAAAGAAAATATAAAAAAGACTTATAAATTCATAAAATACTTAAAATGTATGCTTTCTTTAGAAAGTAAAGTAATAAAAGTAGTTTGAAAGATACTAATTACTTAAAAAAGATGATGTAAGAATGATTTGAATGGATGACTATTATACCATTCAACTTTATTATTAAATTTAAATCTTTAATAATATTAAAAATCTTGACATTAAATATGGAAAGAATTTATAATAAATTAGTGAAAGAGGATGATTAAATGAAATTCTGTAATATGAATGATTATTTTATTGAAAAATATGAAATTATTGATAATAAAATTTTAATTACATTTTTAAGCCAAGTTGTTAAGAAAATTCCATATAGTTTAGAAAATGAAAGAACAATAATTAAAATAATGCAAAACCAAGCTAAACAAAGAAATGAAAGTTCAACGATTATTAAAAATCTTGAAGATGAAAGATTTTCAAAATTTGGAATTTGTGTTGGTAGTGCAACTTTATCATTATATAATTTTCTTTTTGCTTTTTTTGAGAACAATGAAATAATAGAAAATTTTGCAATGTTTGCGGGTGTAGCTTTTGGGATAGGTATTTATTATTTTGGCAAACAAGGCTTTGATGCTCACAATAAGATTACTGAATTGAAAAAATATAATCTTTATTTATCTATAATGAAAAAATTAGAAATGAATGAAAATCCTCATTTGCTTGATGGAATTGTAGAACCAGAAAGGGAGTTAAGTATAAATACATTAGATAGTTATTCTTTAAGCGATATAAAAAAATTAAACAGGAGATTACAACAAAGTAATTAAGATAATGTATATTTATAAAAAAAATCTAGTTTATTTAGTTTTACTAGATTTTTTATTTTTTTTAATGTTTTTATTAATAAGTCTAACTTTGACTCCTTTAACTTTTCCAAATTTCTTTTTAACACCTTCTGGTAAATTTACTTTATAAGTTTTCATTGTGCACCTCCTCATTTATCATCAAAATTATATCATGAAATATAAAAAAACACTATATTTATAAAGTTTAATAGCTTTTTCCCCTTACAGAGTTAGCGGTTTTAATCAATTTCATTTTTTTACGATAACTATATAATGGTTTATCTATGTTTAATGGGTTATAATCATGGAAATACCCTGAAAGAAGTTTTTTATTAATTTCATCATTAATTTCTGTTTTAAAAATAGGTTTTTCATTTGATATTTTATCATATAGAAGTTTAGTTGAATAAAAACTAGTTTCATGAAGAATATCATCTAATAATTGTGCAATTAATACATGATAATGATTGGGAACTTTGTTAAAAGCGGTTAAATTTCCATGGCTTAAAGCTATTAATGATTGATAATGAAGGTCAGTTATTTGTGGCCCAGATGACACTTTTTTTATAGCACTATTAAAAGCAGGTTTACCAAAAAATTTATAGAAGTATCCTTGGATATAATATAAAATATATTCTAACTTTATCCTATCTATTTCCTCTTTGCTTTTATTGTATTGAGTAATTATAAAATTGGCTAAATCACAAATATCTAGTGTTCTATCAGGCTTAAAATTATAGCTATATTTTTTCATGCTAAGTTCTCCTTTTTCCAAATATATTAACATAATATAATAATTATGTCTAATTATTTTGAATGAGAAAACAAAAAGATACGTTTTTTTGCCAAAAAATGTCACAATATGTTGACGCGGGGGGGGTTAGTGTTATTATTTTATTATAAGATAGGTGACTTGTTACCTACTTAAATGGAGAATAAATATGGATAAAGTGCTAGTTGTGGTAACTCTTCCTCTTTTAGAAGTGGAATATGATATTTTTGTGCCTATAAATAAGAAAGTAGGAACAATAAAAAAATTAATTATTGATACAATATTTGAGTTATCTGATGGGGTATTAAATCATTCTGATAATTTCAAATTGTATAATAAAGAAACAGGTAAAATATTAGAAAATGATAGTTTTGTTAAAGATGAAAATATCAATAACGGAACACGTTTGATTTTACTTTAAATAAGGAGGTGAGAAAATGCAATTAGGTATCGATATTAAAGCGACTAATAGTTTAGGAAATAATATAAATAATCAAGCTGGTGAGTTTCAAACCTTAATTAATAAAGTATCAGAACAAAATAATACTTTAAGTACTATGTGGACTGGAACTGATGCAACAAGTTATATTAACAAGGTTAATGAACAAATTGAGGTAATGAAAAAATTACATGAAACAATTGTTGAAATTGGAACTTATTTAATTCAAGCTGCTAATGCTTACAGTAACGCTATTAATGATAATATAATAAAATAAAAATTTTATAGAAAGGAAAAACTAAAATGAATACTAAATTGAAATATAGTGATCTAACAAATACTGCAGATAATTTAGCTAAATATGCTGGAGATATGCAAAGTTTGTTAGGAGAAATAAGTAATAATATAGAAAAAATTGGAAATGATGGAATATGGTCTGGAGATGCTGCAGAAAATGCAAAAGCAGAATTTAAAAGAATATCTGCAGAGTTTCCTAAGTTTTATGAAGCAGTTATGTCATGTAAAACACATTTAAATAAAGTCGTTGAAAATTACCAATCAGCTGATGCAAACGCTAAAAATGCTATTCAATTTTAAGAATTCTATTTTATATGGATTCTTTAATAAAAAACATTTTAATAAAGATGTTTTTTATTAAAGGGAAAATCAGGTGGAAATTATGAAGATAATAACAGCTAATATAAGTGGTGTAGCAAAAACACTAAATAATTGTGCAAATGATATGTACAAATTAAAAGGAAATTTTGTAAATACTATTAGTGATTTAAAAGAGGCCTGGAATGGAACTGCAGCTAATGGCTTTTTTTCTAAAATTGAAAATAAATATTATGATTTAATTAATGATGCAGCTTCCTTAACAGAAGTGTATAGTGAATATTTAAATGGAGTTTGTAAATCTTATCAAACGTTTAATGATTCTTTTGCAAATAAAAATATTACTCCAGGAGATTTATCATGAATGAAAAACTTGATTTTGATAAATTAAACAAAAGTATAGAATCGCTTCAAAATATAATGAAAAAAATCGATGATATAAAATCAAATTTGGATGCAAGTTTAAAAAAAATAAATTCAGCCTGGGATGGCGAAGGAGCAAAAACATATATAAAAAAATTTAAAAGGTTAATATCATATTATGAGAGTATTTATAATGAAATGAAATATATTGTTAAATATTTAAATTTAATTAAAGAAGATAGGAAAAATATAAATGAACGCTTGGAAAAGATGTTAGGAGCTTAAAAATGTTTGATAATATCAATGAAGTTAATTTAAAAGAATCTATAAATAATTGTCAGAACTTTTTAAATTCTATAATAAATTTTACAAATATAACTGGTATTTCACAAAATGATTTAGATGCAAAATCTAGAACTAAAATTATAAATGCTAATAATAAATTAAAAGCAAATATCGATAAATTAATTAAAAAATTAGAAGATTATAAAGGAATTGCTGATTTAATAACCCGATATAAAGAAGCAGAAAAAGAAGTGAAATTAATTGAAAATCAAATTCAAGGATTAAGTAGTTTTATGCAATCTACAAGTGCCGATGCGGCAATAAAAGTGGCAACAGATATTTCACAAAAACAAGCTCAACTTACTACAAATAAAAATAATCTTAATCAATTGCTTAATCAAATGAAAGAAAAAATATAGAAAGGGCTGAATTATATGATTATAAATTATAATAGATTATCTAATATAAAAAATGATTTAAATGATAAATTAGATAATTTTAATAGATCATATAATTCTTTTAATTCTTTAAAATCAACTTATTGTAAAAATAGTATTTTGATTGATATGAATTATAAATTAAGTAATTATTACGCCCAAATTCAAAAAGATTTTAATAAAATAAATAAATATATAGGTGATTTTTTTCAAACTGCTAAAGGAATCGAAGATACAATTTGTGAGAAAGTAACGACGATTAGTGATCCGATGACCGCTGCTGTAACAAGAAATTATTTAGCAAATTTAGAAGAATGTAAAAATGATGTGGATAATTTTTTTGAAAGACTAGTTAATAATTTTAAGTTTACCGATGCCCTTAATCTGAATATTAATTCAGATAATTTTAATTTGGAAAATTTTGCAAATTTCGCAGGAACATTAGAGGGTTTTGATAGTATAATTTCTCCTAAAGATCTTAAAAATGACAAAACTTTAAATTCTATAAATAAAGAAATAGAAAATTTTCAAAAGGAATTAGAAGACAATCTAAAAAAACTTGAAGAAAATAAAGATATGTATAAAAATTATTTAAAAACAGGAATAAAAAATTGTAAAGATAAATTATTAAATGTTTTAAACGAGAGTATAAGGAAAGCAAAACAAAGTAATAGTGGAAAACTTGGAAAACTCAGTTCTAAAGATATAGAAGCATTAGTTAAAAAAATTGATAAAACAGATGATATTCTTGAAATATTTGCTATATACAATAGTATAAAAAATGACTTAAATATAAATTTAAAAGAATTAGAACTATCAAACTTTGATAAAGATGGAAAGTATAGTAAGGATGAGATAGAAGAAATATTAAATAATCAAATGGCTTTTTTAACTTTAACAAATGAGTATGAAAGTAAAATAAGTATTTTGCAAACTCTTACAGAACAATATAAACAAGGTAATCTAGAAAATTATTATAATGCTATAACTCAAAAAGGCGACTTTGCTAAAATAAGTCAAACGATAAATATAAAAACAATAAACCCTGATATAATGTTACAGTATTATAATGCTTTTCAATATGAATTTACTAATGAAGAATTAGCAAAAATGAGTATGGATGATTTTGTAGAATATGATGATTCATATTGTAATTATGCGGGAATTATTAATAGTTTAATAAACATGTATGGTGTTGATAAATTAGAACAATTATTAAATGAAATATCGATTGATGAAAATATGCTTAACGAAGAAGAATTAAAAGAACATTCTAAGTTTAAAGAAATAATTTTTGGTACTCAATATACAAAGATAGAATCTGATTTTATTGGTAAATACGCTACAGGTTTAAGAAATACACTTTCTAAAATGAAATATATGACTCAAGATGAGAAAAATATGTTTATTTATTTGTGGCAAACTAATGGAAAAAGTGATGCTGATTCTTATTACAGTTATTTAAAACAAGAATTACTTAGACGTGAAGGGGAAGCAACGGCTAAACTTTTTATTGAAGAAAATAAAAAGTTGGATGGAGCAACAGCTTATATTGATTGTTTCTTAAAAGGACTTGAGGATGGGGCTGAAGGTTTTTTTGATAATCTTAATAATGTATTTAATGCTAATGGCGAAATGAGTGCCAATGACTATGAAGCTTTATATATAATGGATTATTTACAAAATAAGTATGGCAATGATTGCTTTTCTGGAACAGGTTTTTATGAAGTTGGTAATAGTATTGGAAATATGGCTCCTGCTATGCTTGCAAATGCTATTCCCTTAATCGGCCCTGTGGCATCTAAGACTTTATTTGGATTTTCAACTTTTGGTGGAGCTTATGAACAAGTTTTACAAAATGGTTATTCAGGTTGGGATGCTATTGGTTATGCTTTTTCTAATGCTGTATCTGAAGTTGGTTTAGAATATTTTATAGGTAAAATTCCTGGGTTATCTAAGTTGTCAGGAAGTTACATTAAAAATATTTTAGGTGAAGCAGTTGAAGAAGGAAGTCAAGAGTTTATTGATGGTATGTTTTTATCGCCTATTTTCTTAGGGCAAGAGGCAAATATTGATTGGGAAGCAATAAAAAAATCAGCAATATATGGTGGAATGACATCAGGAATATTAAACGTTTCAACAGCACCTAATGTTATAAATGATTTTATGAATGCAGCTAAAACTACTAAGGAGATAAATAATGCAATAAAAACATTTAATAATTTAATAAAAGGATCTAAAACTGATAACGTTTCATTAGTAAAAGAATCTTTAAAAGCAATTGGATTTAGTGATACTGATATTGAAACAATTATCAATACTAGTAGTGAAACTATTAATACTAAAAATACAATAAAAAATGCTGTTAATCAAAAATTCCAAAATACAATTAACGATATTTCTAACCAAATAAACCTTGGTATTGAAACTTTAATTGCTAATACTTCTAATAAAATCTCTAATTTTCAAGCTAATATTACAAGTGTCACTAATTTATTACAAGATGGTGTTAAAGCTTTGGCATTACAAATAAATCAAAAGAATAATACAACAAAAACTTCAGAATTATTAGAAAAAGGAAGAAATATAGTTGAAAATATTCATTATACAAATAGCACTACTATTTCTGATATAGTTGATACAACTTTAAATGATATTGAGACTAATATTAATGATGTAATAAATAATATGTTTAGTTTAAAAGAAACTGCTAAAGGGGCATTAGCGTCATTTGTTACATCTTTTGCGAGAATAAAAACAAGTAAAATTACTAAAAATAGCGATATATTTAATAAAATAAAAGATAATGGATTATATCATGTCACAAGCGAAAATTCTGCAGATAAAATTTTAGAAAGCGGCTATGTAGGAGCTAGTGGTAAATTAAAATCATATGGGAAAAATAAAAGTTATTTTTTTCCAGGACTTCCTGCTGCTCAAGATGTAATAGTTAATTTAAATGGAATAGCATCAAAATTAGTAGCGGTTAAATTTAATGCAAGTTCCGAAAGTATTACTGATTTTAGATATCGAGCAATCACTGATAATGCCGTAAGTTATGAGGGAGACTATTATTTTGATAAAAGTAGTGCTGAAAAAGTATATTTAGGTTTAACAATGGAAAACGGGCAATTGACTTATAAGGAAATAAGTAAAGAGCAATATGATAGTTATTCAATAGATTCTTTATCTTCTAAATTAGAAAATTTTAAAATGAAAATGAAAAATATAATGAATTCAATGGCAATTGAAGTTAATTTATTTAATAATAGCGTTAATGCTCTAAAAAACTCTTTATCAAATTCATATGAAAAGGTAAAATCTTGTATTGAGAATATATCAAATATATTTCATAACCTTTATGTAAATTTTTCAAATAAAAATGCTCAAAATGTTAATGTTAATTTTTCTAAAATATCCTCTCTTGCCAAAAAAGGTATTGCTTTTATGACAAGCAATCAGCCCGGCTTTGTAAATTTTGACGCTTTTAAAAACCAAAAAAATTATAGCAGCATTGAAGAATTTGCAAAGGAATACGATGAATTAAATAAAAAAATAAGAGATATTAATTATAAATTGGATAAAAAATTTTCAGATCAAAGAAAGTTAAAAAAACTATTAAAAGAAAAAGCCGATATGGATTTATTATTAAATACTGTATTATCTGATGCCCAAAATGTTGAATCAAGTCATGGTTTCCAAGTTTTTGATTATAATCAAGCACAAAATATAATGCAAGGTGGATTTAAAACTTTATTAATATTAAATAATAAAGGATATATGTCAAACGAATTTGGCAACTATTTTAAAAACATTTTTGACAGCGGAAAATACGATATAAGAATTCATAAAGGACATAGTATGAATAAAGATAACATTTTTCAAAATGGTTTAATTGTCAACGGAGTTAAAATGCAGGGTGGAGACAAACGTCTTGATAACACAACTATAAAATGTGAATCGTTATTTGATTTTGTAATGAAGATGAAAAACGTTGGTACACACTCTGAAGGTTTTCAGCCAACTGATGGAGTATACATAGTTGCTATTCCAAAAGGATTAAGCGAAGAAAACGTATTAATACGAAATAATACAGGTAAAGTTTTAATTGATCCAAAATATATATTAGGTTATGCTTCATCAGTTAATGGAGTTGTTGGTGATCTTGAATTTAGATCTAATAATAACCAAAATAAAAATAAAAATAAAAACAATTATAATCCAAATGAGATAATTGATTTTATAATAAAAACTCAAGATCAAAAACATAACAATGGTTTAATTAGCTTAAAACATTATTTTCAAACTGGTGATTCAAGTGTAATAACTCGATCAGTAAGAGATTTATTAGGAACTATTACTAAAGAGGATATTGCTAAATATTTAAATATAAATATTAATAGTGAATCAAATGCTAAAAAAACTAACAATCCAAATGAGATAATTGATTTTATAATAAAAACTCAAGATCAAAAACATAACAATGGTTTAATTAGCTTAAAACATTATTTTCAAACTGGTGATTCAAGTGTAATAACTCGATCAGTAAGAGATTTATTAGGAACTATTACTAAAGAGGATATTGCTAAATATTTAAATATAAATAGTGAATCAAATACAAAAAAAACTTATGTTAATGAATCTAAGATAAAAAGTTTAGTAAAAACAAAAATTTCTAATTTTATTACAAACAATAGTCAAATGGGAATTATACATCCGAGCTCAGCATTCTTTCTGAACTTATTTAATAGAAAAAATAGTAATAATAAACCTGAAATTATTAATGTTAAAGATTTGAAACCTAAAAATGCTAATAATGCATTATTAGATAAGCCTAAATTTGATAAGCCTAAATTTGATGTTAATTTGACTTATGATGGATATGATTATTTATATAGAGATAATAATAATTTAAATTTAATTATAAATGAAATAATAAATAATAATGATATATCTAAAAAATATTTAATAGAAATTAATAATACAAAAGATCTTACTATGGATTTAATTAATAAAATACCTAGTAATGTTGATGTTAGAGTTATTGGTGGATATACGGAAGAATTTATGAATGGTTTGAAATCTCCTAATGTAACTCCAGAACGGCAATTTGTTACTTATACAACCACTGAATTGAAAGAGATAATGTCGGAAATTAATAATTTTGAAAATGGCATTGATCCAAATTGGAGCGATTTAGAAAAAGCACATTATGCTTATGATTATTTAAAAAATAATATTAAATATAATCCAAATCCTGGTCCAGAAATCCAGAGAACTAAAAATTTTAATAGTTTAACTGGTTTAATAGACAAAGAGTCGACTTGTATTGGTTTTTCAATAATGTATAAAGAATTATTAGATCGTATGGGTATAAAATGTACTGTTATTGGTGGAAAATATGGAAAACAACAACATGCTTATAATATTATTAATATAAATAATAACAACTTTCTTGTTGATGTAGTTAGACCTAATTTTACTAATGGTGAAAATGGGTTTAAAGTTTCAGATACATCAAAATATAAAGCTAAAAATAATTTGAAGCTGCTCGAAAGCATTCAGTAAGATGCAAGCATTTTAAGTACAATAGTAGCTAATAAAATTGAGCAAGCTCAAATACATGAAGCTGATATTACTTATCAACTAAAGTCTTTTGCAAATTAAAAAATGAAAGAGAATCAATCCAAAGTTATAGTCCCAGATGGTATAATAGGATTAGAATTGAGGCGAAATTATGGAAAATAATAAATTAAAAAAGGTAGAATTTTATGTTAGGGAAACAGGCGGAATAGTTATGGTTGTAAATGATTTATTGGTATATTCTTTAGATGAAGAAGGTAATTGGGTACCAAATCAACATATATATTCTATGTTTGTTGATGATATTATATCGTTTAAAAAAATATCAAACGAAGAAGTAAATGTAATTATACAAGAACGAAAAAATAAAGGAGGAATGAAAAAGTGATATACAGTAATTTAACAAAAAAAGCTTTGATTTTATCATATGAAAAACATAATGGTCAATATGATAAAGCTAATATGCCTTATATTTTTCATCCTTTTCATATTGCAGAGCAAATGGATGATGAAATATCAACTATAGTTGCTTTATTACATGATGTGTTGGAGGATACTGATACTACTGAACAAGAACTTTTAGATATGGGCTTTTCTAAAGAAGTTGTTGATGCATTAAAACTATTAACTAAACCTAAAAATATGCCATATTTTGAATATATTAAAAAAGTTAAAACTAATAAAATAGCCAAAAAAGTAAAATTAGTTGATTTAGAGCATAATAAGGATTTAACAAGATTAGATGTTGTTACAGAAAAAGATTTAAAAAGAGTAGAAAAATATAATGAAGCAATCAATATTTTAAATGAAAAATGATTGATTTAAAATAAAAAAAAGAAAAAAAGGTGTAAGTATGAAAGTAGCAATTATTAAAACAGAAAAAATAACTTATTTAAATTTACCTAATAATGTTTATGGTAATTTTTGGATTTCTGAAAATGATGAAAATGGTATTGAGCAAAATTTAATAAATATTGAAGGAAGAAATGGTAAATGGGTGCTAGTTAGCAATAGTGATATTTTTCTTCAAAGAAGTAATTCATTAGTAATAGAAGAAGAATTAAAAACATTTACACTTTATCCTATCTATAATAAGAAAAAGTCTGAACTTTTCTATCTTTATTGTTTGCCTTATATGGATGACAATGTTTTAGTGTATGAAATTACAGATTATAAAGCTAAAGAGTTTATAATTGGAAAAGGCAATGATTGTGATTTAAAGTATGATTTTGGAATAGTTAGTGATAAACATGCTAAAATAATTTTTGATGAGGAAGGCTTCAAAGTCATTCCGTTTGAAAATTCGCTAGTTTACCTTAATAATATTAATGCTAATAATTTAAATAAAGCATTAGAATTTGGGGATATAATTTTTATTTATGGGCTTAAAATTATATATGCTTTTATAAATGGGCGCAATGTTTTAATTGTCAATAATCCTAATAATTTAGTTAGTTGTAAAATAATTGGTTCTACTTTAGAGAAAGATGCTGAGTTGCCTTTTAATGAACCTGAAGAAGAAATTGAAATACCTTTATATAATGAAAATGACTATTTTCATAAAAATCCTAGATTTAAATATAAAATCGATAAATTTGTTTTAAATATTGATGCTCAACCTAATAAAGAAGAAAATGATGAAATGCCTATGCTATTAACAATTGGACCGATGTTAACAATGTCGATGACTTCAATAGTTATGGGATATACAGCTGTTAATAACGTTATGAATAATGGGGCTAGTTGGTCTTCAGCGCTTCCTTCATTAGTTATTTGTGTGGCTATGGTTGCGAGCATGCTTATATGGCCAACAATTACTAGAAAATATCAAAAGAAGCAAAAATTAAAGAAAGAAAAAAAACGTCAAGAGAAATATAGTCAATATATTGAGAATAAGCGTAAGGAAATAAATGATAAGATTTTAGAACAAAGCAAAATTTTAATTAATGCAAATCCTAGTTTAGATGAATGTGAAAAAATAATTTTAAATAAACAATCAAATTTATGGGAAAGAAGAGTTATGGATGAAGATTTCCTAAACGTTAGTTTAGGAATGGGTACAACGCCAATGATTATTGATATACATTATCCAGAAGAACATTTTACTATGACGGAGGATAATCTTATGGATATGGTTCATGAGCTTGGGAAAGAGGAAAAATTATTAAAAAATGTTCCTATTGTTTATTCTTTCATTAAAACTTATATAACAGCTATGGTCGGGAAAAGAAGCTTATGTGATACTTTGTTAAAAAATATTATATTACAATTAATTACATTTCATAGTTATGATAATTTAAAAATAGTATTATTTACTAATGAAGAAAATGCGTGGAAATATGATTATTTAAAAATTTTACCACATTCTTTTTCCGATGATAAAACTGTACGTTTTTTTGCTGCTACCAACGAAGAATATAAAGAGGTTTGTTATAATTTAGAAAGAATTTTTTCTAAAAGAAAAGAAGAAAAAAATGAAAGCAAAATATATAATCCTGTTTATTTAGTAATTACTGATACATTTAAAAAAGTAAGAAATTTTGATTTTATTAAAAATCTTTTGGATACAAAAGAATATTATGGTTTTAGTACATTAGTTATTAATGATAAAATGACATCGTTACCAGATACTTGTCAACAATTTATTAATGTTAATAGCGATAAATGTGAAATTTTATCAAATGAAAGTTTAAATAATAAAAAAAATTTCAACATAGTTAATAAGAAATTTAATTTATATAAATGCAGTAAAACTTTAGCTAATATTCCAATTGAATTCAATAATAATAATGATGGACAATTGCCAGAAAAATTAGGCTTTTTAGAAATGTTTGGTGTCGGTAAGGTTGAACAATTAAATGCTTCAAATCGCTGGTTAAAAAACTCACCAATCTTATCTTTACAAACACCAGTAGGTTATGGTAAAAGTGGAGAAAAAATCAGTTTAGATTTACATGAAAAATATCATGGACCACATGGCTTAATTGCCGGAACAACTGGTTCTGGTAAATCTGAATTTATAATAACTTATATTTTATCAATGGCAATAAACTATCATCCTTATGAAGTACAATTTATTTTAATAGACTATAAGGGTGGTGGACTTGCCGGTGCATTTGAAAACTCTACTATCGGGTTAAAACTACCACATTTAGTAGGGACAATAACCAATTTAGATGCTAATGAAATTAATCGTAGTTTAGCATCTATTGAAAGTGAACTTAAAAGACGTCAAAAAATATTTAATGAAGCTCGTGAAAAAACTGGAGAAAGCACGATAGATATATATAAATACCAACAAATGTATCGAGATAAAATAGTTGATGAACCTGTATCTCATTTATTTATTATTTCCGATGAATTTGCTGAGCTTAAACAGCAACAACCAGAGTTTATGGAACAATTAATCTCTACTGCTAGAATTGGTCGTTCATTAGGTGTACATTTGATTTTAGCAACACAAAAGCCAAGTGGAATAGTAGATTCACAAATATGGAGTAATACTCGTTTTCGTGTTTGTTTAAAAGTTTCGGAAAAATCTGATAGTAATGAAGTTATACAATGCCCAGATGCTGCTTACTTAAAACAAACGGGTAGATTTTATTTACAAGTCGGATTAAATGAAATATTTGTTTTAGGACAATCTGCATATACTGGAGGAAAATATATTCCTTCTGATAAAATTAATAAAACTATTGATTCATCTTTATTATTTATAGACAATATTGGTTACATTCAAAAAAAAGTTGATACTATTAAAAAGAAAACAATATCCAATGCCAATGGCGAAGAATTAATTAATGTTTTGAAATATTTAAATGAGGTTGCTAATCATGAAAATATAAATGTGCAGCCATTATGGTTACCAAAAATGCCGAGTGATATCCGTGTTGAAGCTTTAATAAATAAATATAATTATCAAAAAAAGGACTTTGAAATTAATCCAATAATTGGCGAATATGATGTTCCAGATCAACAAAAGCAATATTTATTAACTATTCCCTTTACAGAGACTGGTAATGTATTAGTATATGGAGCATCTTTATCTGGTAAAGAAAACTTTATTACAACTACAATTTATTCTTCTCAATTATTTTATGATGCGACGGAAGTTAACTATTATATTTTAGATTTTGGGGCAGAAATCTTAAAATGTTTTAAAGATTTTAAAATAGTAGGTGATGTCATTCATATTAATGAAGAAGAAAAAATAAAAAATACTTTTAAAATGATTTCTAAAACAATTGCGGATAGAAAAAAATTATTTGCAAATCTTGGAGGAGATTTTAGAAATTATTTAAAAAATAGCCAAGAAAAAATACCAGCTATTATTATAATTATTAATAATTATGATGCATTTTATGAAACGTATGAAAGTTATGATGATGAAATAACTATTCTTTCAAGGGATTGTACAAAATATGGTATATATTTTATGATTACTTCAATAAGTCCAAATGGAATACGTTTTAAATTAAAACAAAACTTTTCTAAAATATTTGTCTTACAACAGAATGATAATGATGATTATTCGACAATATTAGGTAATGTATTTAAAAAATATCCAGCACATATTTTTGGGCGAGGAATTATCAAGATGGATGATATTTATGAATTTCAAACCGCTTTAGTAACAGAAAAAGATAATGTTATTTCATATATTAATAATATGTCAACTAAGTTCAAACAAAGTCCAGAGCTTAAAGCTTTGCCAATTCCGGTTTTACCGGAAGTGGTTGATTATCAAAGTATAGCATCTGAAGTCGGTAAAAGTAAAAACATTGTAATTGGAATTGATAAAAATGAATTAGAAATAATTAATTATGATTTTATAAAAGATAAAATAAACTTATTAACAACAAATGATATAACTCAATTAGAAAATTTTATAAATCCTTTCATTAACCAAATTTTAGTAACTAATATTTTTAACGTTATAGTAATAAACGCTTTGGAGTTTAATTTGGATGAAAATTCAAAGAAATATTATAATTATTATGATAATAATTTTAATGAGATTTTTGATAACTTGTTAAAATATGTCAAGGTTAATTATGAAAATTTCAAAAATAATAATTATAATAAAAATATATTCGCAAATATAAAACCAGTTTTATGTATAATTTTAGGAGTAAATAATTTTCAAAACAAACTTAATGAAGAAAATAAAAACCATTTTAATGTAATATTTGAAAATATAACAGATATGGGAATTATTAATTATGTTTTTGCCGATAGTTTTGATAAAATAAAAACATATGAAATGGAAAAATGGTATAAAAATTCGGTGAATAATAGTAATGGAATATGGATTGGAAATGGTATTGATGATCAATATTTCTTAAAAGTTACAAAAAGAATACCTGAAGTTAAACAAGAAATACAAAATGATTTTTGTTTTGTAGTGAAAAAGGGAGTTCCAAAATTAGTTAAATTTGTTAGTAAGTTTGATTTAAAATAAAAATTCTTATTGTTTAAAAATAAGAATTTTTATAATAAATGAATAAAAAATTGCCATTTCATTAAAAGAGTGTTAGAATATACATTAATTCAGGGAGGAAGTAAAATGAATTCAAAAATAAATTTAGAAAATGAAAATTATAATAATATAAAGAAAGGGACAATTGCTAGTTATAATGGCCGTAAGTTTTTAGTAATAAAAGTGGATAAAAATTTTGCTTATTGTTATTTAATCAAGAAAAATAATTTTAATTATTTAAATCGTCGAATTGCTAGTAGTATAGATTTTACTACATTAAGAAAAATACCTTTAAAATTTTTAAAAACTAAGAATTTTGAAATAGAAGAAGATTTATTTAGACAAATAAATTTATTAAAAAGTGAAATTGATAAACCAACTGAAATTAAAAAAAGAGATATTATAAGTTATAAAAAACAATATTTTTTAGTAAATAGTACTAATGATGATATTATAAATGCATATTTGATTAATGCAGAAAATATATTCGATATTTTTAATAAAAAAATAACCGATATAGTAGATGTTTTAAGACCAGTACAATTTAATAAAAATGAATCATTAAGAAAAATTAGAAGTATTTCTGAAAAAAATATGAAAGAAGTTGCAAAACTTAGTATATATAGAAAATACTTATTAAAAAGTGAAGCTAGACAAATTAATGAAGAAAATAGAAATGTTAGATTTGGCATGTTTAAACCAGGATCTATTATTAGATATTCTAAAGATAATCGACCAAAAAAAACACGTAGACAATTAATTGTATTATGTCATGATGAAAATTATTTATATGGTATTGATCCTTTGTTTAAAGATTTAGAAACTGAATTAATTAGGGTAAATATAGATATAAAAATTAGTAAAATTGGTAATATCCCTGCTAATGAATTAAAATCAATCTTATTAAGACTTAGAGAAACAAAAAGAAGAAACCCAGCTAAAGTTAATAAGCTACTTAGTAAAGAATTACATAATCATATGATTATGAATAATAAATAAGTGTATCATTAATATATATTTATTCTCTTATGAAATGATAGTTTTAAAGTAAAAAACTTTAGGGTATAAGAAAAAATTAATAAGAATATCAATATTAGGTATAGTTATTTTTAATAACTGAATGTTATATTGCTTTCTTAATTTTAGTGGTCAGAAACTTAAAAAAAATATTGGAGATACTATTCAGAAAAGTTACAAAAAAGATATAAAATGGGGGTACTAAAGTGTTAGATGAATTAAAAAAACAAGTGTATTTAAAAAAAACTGATTTGATGTTTGACAAAGGAGTAATTACGAACAAAATTGTTCCTTTTGACCAAGAGATTTATGAACAAATGAGCCATACATATTTTAATGGATTACCGATTTCAATGCATATGAAATATTTAAAACCATTAGACATTATGCCTGGCGTGTGTTATGATAGAAGTCTTCTTATGTTCTTTTGCTTTGAAAACTCAGTTTTAGTTCGAGGTAATAATAAAGATTTAGAAATGAAATTTGGAAAAGAAAATGAAAATCATGGTTGGTTAGAAATGGACAATTATGTTTACGATCCTTCTTTGCTGATGAGGTTTGATAAAGATTTATATTATAAAATGTATAGACCAGAAAATATTGATAGGTATACAAAAGAACAATATTGTTCTTTCAGCACAGAAACGAAACAACTTTATGATAGTGTAAAAAAAACAACTATTGAAGATTTAAAATATAATGAAAAAATACGGAAAAAACTTAATATTTTTTACTTTCTATATAAGATAAACGCTAAAGTGTCAAAAAATGAAATGTTTATTAAAGAGTTGAATGAATTTTTATCACTAATTCAATATGATAAATTAGATTATATGAAAGAATCAAATTTAAAAGCAGCTAAAATTTAATTTTTTTCTTTTCTTTTTTGTATTTTAGATATTATTATTAATTTTAATTTTTCTGGTAAGAATCTTGTAAAAAATAATCCGATTTTCATAGTGAATCCTGGGACAATAATTAATTTGTTTTTAAGACATTTATCTATTGCATATTTTGCTGTGTACTTGCTAGATAATCCTTTAACAGTAAATGTACCTTTTGCAACTTTATTAAACTCAGTATTGACAGGTCCTGGGCATAATGAACTTATTTTAACGTTACTATTTTGTTCTTTTAGTTCTTCATATATAGCTAAAGTTAATTTTAATACATAATTCTTAGTTGCATAATAAGTTGATAATCGAGGTCCTGCTAAAAAACCAGCACTAGATGCTACATTTAAAATACGGCCTTGATTTTTTTTCATAAAATCTTTTAAAAATAATTTAGTTAAAATATGATAACTTTTAATATTTAAATCAATCATTTCTAGTTCCCGATTTAAATCGGTTTTGGAAAACATTCCAAATAAGCCAAAACCAGCATTATTAATTAAAAAATCGATATTTTCTTTTTGCGTAATTTTATGTAATTTATAAACATTTTCTTCTTTTAATAAATCTAAAATGATAATTTTGACATTTGTTTTTAGTTCTTTTTTTAATTTTTGTAATTTATCTTTTCTTCTGGCAACTAATATTAAATCATAATTTAATGAAGCTAGGTATCTAGCCATATCTCTGCCAATTCCAGATGATGCCCCAGTTATTAATGCTTTCATTTTAATCCCTTACTTTCAAATAAAATATCTCTTAATTCCATAGCTCGTTCAAAATCTAAATTTTTAGCAGCTAAGCGCATTTCTTCTTCTATATTTTGTAGAAGTTTAATTTTTTCACTTTTAGGAATTTTTTTCTTTTCTAATTTTTTCTCATTTTCATTACTAACTACTTCTTTAATATCCTTAATAATAGTTTTCGGTATTATATTATGCTCTAAATTAAATTTTTCTTGTATTTCGCGACGACGCTTAGTTTCTTTAATAGCTTCTTTCATAGCTTCGCTATAATTATCAGCATACATTATTACATGACCATGTTCATTTCTTGCACATCTTCCAATGATTTGGACTAAACTACGATAGCTTCTTAAAAATCCTTGTTTATCAGCATCCATTATAGCTATTAAACTTACTTCTGGTATATCTATACCCTCTCGAAGCAAATTTATACCTACAACTACATCGTATTTTCCCATTCTTAAGTCTCTTATTATTTTAAGCCGTTCTAATGTTTTAATTTCATTGTGCAAGTATGCAACTTTAATATTATATTCTTTTAAATAATTGGTTAATTCTTCGCTCATTCTAATTGTTAAAGTAGTTACTAAAACTCTTTCATTTTTTTCGATTCTTTTTTTAATTTCATAAATTAAATCATCTATTTGCCCTTTTGTTTCTTTTACTTCGATTGTTGGGTCTAAAAGACCAGTAGGTCTTATTATTTGTTCAATGTAGTTATAATTAACTAATTCTTTTTCCTCATCACCAGGTGTAGCTGAAACATAAATGACTTGATTAATTTTATTTTTAAATTCATCATACATTAAAGGACGATTATCTAAAGCGCTTGGAAGTCTAAATCCATAATCCACTAATGTTTGTTTGCGCATTCTATCTCCGTTATACATTCCTCTAACTTGTGGTAAAGTTACATGAGATTCATCGATAACTAAAAGAAAATCTTTTGGAAAAAAATCCATTAAAGTAGTAGGAGTTTCACCAGGGCCTCTTAAAGATAAATGTCTTGAGTAGTTTTCTATTCCACTACAAAATCCTGTTTCTTTTATCATTTCTATATCATAATTTGTTCTTTCTTTAAGTCTTTGCGCTTCCAATAATTTGTTTTGATTATTTAACTCATTTAAACGTTCTTCTAATTCGGCTTTTATTCTTTTTAAAGCTTCTTCTTTTTTATCTTCACTTATTACAAAATGACTTGCTGGGAATAAAGAAATTGTTTTTTTGCTTGCTATAATTTCTCCAGTTAATGGATCAAATGTAGAAATACTATCTATTTCATCAAATGAAAGTTCTATCCTAATACCTGTGTTCTTTTCACCAGCACTAATTATTTCAATAACATCCCCTTTGCTACGAAAAGTTCCCCGATGAAAATCAATTTCACTTCGCTCATAAGTCATATCAATAAGTTTTTGTAGGATATCATTTCTTTTTATTTTTTCGCCAACTTTTAAAGTCAACATGTGATTTTTATATTCCTCAACTTCCCCAATATTATATATACATGAGACACTTGATACTACAATTGTATTTCTATTATTTAAAAGGGAAGCAGTGGCAGCATGTCGAAGCTCATCTATTTCATCATTAATTGATGCATCTTTTTCAATATAAGTATCACTGGAAGGAACATAAGCTTCCGGTTGATAATAATCGTAATAAGAAACGAAATATTCAATATTATCATTAGGGAAAAGTTCTTTTAATTCAGCATAAAGTTGGCCAGCAAGAGTTTTATTATGAGCAAGAACTAGTGTAGGCTTATTTACTTTAGCAATTACATTTGCAATAGTAAACGTTTTACCTGTCCCAGTTGCGCCAAGTAAAACTTGATGTTTCTTGCCTTCATTAATTCCTTTAACTAATTTTTCAATTGCTTCTGGTTGATCGCCGCTTGGTTTATATTTGGATACTAAATTAAACATTATATCCTCCTTTATAATTTTAGGTTAAAATGTTTTAGAAAATTCAATAATATATTTTATCACTATTTTATATACAAAACAAGGGAACTATACTTTTGTTTTTACTTTTATTTTTGCCATATTTTAACTTTTTATTACTAATTTTAAATTTAAAAATCAGCAAATTTTAAACTTAAATGAATATAATTTTTTAGGGTGTTTATTATGAAAAAAATTTTATTAATTTTTTTATTTCTGTTTACTTTTAATTTAAATGTTTTTGCCAATAGTGCAGAAAGTTTTATTGTAATGGATCAAGATACAGGAAGAGTTCTCTATGAAAATAATATACACAACAAAAAATTGATAGCTAGTACTACAAAAATAATGACAGCAATAGTAACTATAGAAAATGCTAAACTGAATAAAAAAGTTACGATAGGTAAAGAAGTTTTAAGGGCTTATGGTTCTAATATATATATAGAAATGGGAGAAAAATTAACTATTGAAGAGTTGCTTTATGGTTTAATGTTACGAAGTGGAAATGATGCAGCCTTAGCCCTTGCTAAAAATGTTGCCGGAAATACAAGTAATTTTGTTAAGTTAATGAACAAAAAAGCAGAAGAAATTGGAATGAAAAATACTATTTTTTATAATCCACATGGCTTAGAAGATAATAAGGGAGTTGGTAATTTATCAACAGCTTATGATATGGCTTTGTTAACACGCTATGCAATGCAAAATAAATATTATAAAGAAATTGTTAAAACCAAAAGTAAGACAGTTAAAACAAATTATAAAACTTATGTTTGGAATAATAAAAATAAACTTTTAAAAACTTATGAGTATACAACAGGCGGGAAAACGGGTTTTACTAAAAAAGCTCGACGCACTTTAGTTACTACAGCTACAAAAGATAATAAAAATCTAATTATTGTCTCACTTAATGACCCAAATGATTTTAAAGATCATAAAGATTATTATGAGAGTTATTTTAATAAGTATAATTTTGAAACTATTCTTGATAAACACAACTTTGAAATTAAGAATAAAAAAGATTATGAAAAAGAAAAATTGTATATAAAAAATAGTTTTAATATGCTACTTAAAAAAGATGAAATAAAAAATGTAGATATGGAAATTGTATTGAATGATAAAAAAATATTTGGAAAAACATCAGTTGTAGGAAAAGTTAATGTCTTTTATAAAAATGATTTAATTCATACAGAAAATATATATTTAAAAAAATCTCAAAAAGAAAATAATAAAAGTATTTGGGATAAATTTAAATTTTGGGATTAGCTGATATGATAAATATAATTTGGGGTGGCCTACTAATTATAGGAATCTCCTTTGGTTTTTTAAGTGGAAAAGGAGATGTTATTAATAGTGAAATACTTTCATCATCTAAAGCTGCGCTAAAAATGATTTTAGAAATATTGCCTATTTTAGTTCTTTGGATGGGATTAATGAAAATAGCAGAAGATAGTGGAATTTTAAATAATATTGCAAATTTTTTAAGTAAACCATTAAAAAAATTATTTCCATCTTTGCCTTTAGGACATAAATCTTTAGGTTTAATAGCTTCAAATGTAGCAGTTAATATGCTTGGCCTTGGTAATGCAGCAACGCCTTTTGGTTTGAAGGCGATGGAAGAAATGCAAAAATTAAATAATCAAAAAGATACTGCTAGTGATGCTATGATTACATTTTTAGTTCTTAATACAGCAGGAGTTACAATTATTCCAACAACTGTTATTGCCCTTCGCATATTACATAAAAGTAATGATCCAACCGCAATAATATTACCTACCATATTTGCAACGATACTAGCTTCTTTTTTTGGTCTACTGATTGATTTTTTTATTAGAAAAAGGAGAAAAAAATGAGTTTTTCGCAAATAATTTTACCTCTAATAGTTCTTTTAATTATAATTTTTGGCATAAAAAGAAAAGTCAATATTTATGATAGTTTTATAGACGGAGCTAAAGAGGGACTTATAACAACTTTTAAAATATTTCCATCTATGTTAGCAATGGTATTTGCTGTAAATATTTTTTTAAAAAGTGGTTTTATTGAGTTTTTATTTTCTTTTTTGAAAAATCCAGCAATTAGCAAAATAATAGCCATGGCATTTTTACGTCCAATTTCGGGATCGGCAACTTTAGTCATGTTAAATGATATTTTATCTTTATTTGGACCAGATAGCTTTGTTGGCAATGTTGCTTCAGTAATGCAAGGATGTACCGATACGACTTTTTATATAATTACATTGTATTTTGGAAGTGTGGGAATAAAAAAAATAAGGCATGCTTTATTTTCGGGACTTTTTGCAGATTTTATAGGGATAATAGCTAGTATTTTAATTGTTTATTTATTTTTTTCTTGATATAATTTTTTTGGTGATTTAAATATGGAAAGATTACAGAAAATAATTGCTAATAGAGGATATTGTTCCAGGCGAAAAGCTGAAGAACTGATATTAAATAAAAAAGTAAAAGTTAATGGAAAAATTATTGATAGTTTAGGAGAAAAATTTGAATCTAATATAAAAATAGAAATAGAAAATAAAGTTATTAATTTAGAAAAAAAAGAATATTATATTTTAAATAAGCCAAGAAAAGTTATAAGCAGTGCCAAAGATGAAAGAGGAAGAAAAACAGTTGTAGATATAATTAATACTAAGGCTCGAATTTATCCAATTGGACGTCTAGATTATGATACAACAGGCTTGCTACTTTTAACTAATGATGGTGATTTTGCTAATAAGCTTATGCACCCAAAAAATAAAATAGTAAAAACATATCTGGCTAAAATAGAAGGGATATTGGAAATTGAAGAACTTTATCAATTAAAAAAAGGTTTAAATATAGATGATTATTTTGTTAAACCTGTAAAGGTCAAACTGAAAAAGAAAAATTTAGAAAAAAATGTTTCTTTTGTGGAAATATCATTAATTGAAGGAAAAAATCATATTGTAAAAAATATATTTGCTACTATAGGACATGAAGTTATTAAATTAAAAAGATTAAGCTATGGGCCTTTGGAATTAGGTAATTTAAAAGAGGGAGGTTATCGCAGTTTAACAGCTGAAGAAATAAAAATGTTAAAGAAAAATTAATAAGGGGGTTAGATTTTTGAAGTTGATTACTTTTGCTATTCCTTGTTATAATTCTGCAAATTATATGAAAAAATGTATTGATAGTTTGTTAGATATAATTGAGAATATTGAAATAATTATTATAAATGATGGTAGCGAAGATGATACTTTAAAAATAGCAATTAATTATGCAAAAAAATATCCAAATACTATAAGAGTAGTTGATAAAGAAAATGGTGGACATGGCTCCGGAGTAAACGTTGGATTAAAATTAGCTAAAGGTTTATATTATAAAGTCATTGATAGTGATGATTGGGTAGATAAAAAAGCGTTAAATGATGTAATAAATCAAATAAAAAATTTTAATGAAAAAAATGAATTTGTAGATTTATTAATTGCAAATTATGTTTATGAGAAAAAAGGAACAACTAAAATAATTAGATATAAAAATTTACCAACAAATAAAGTTTTTACTTGGGAAGATATAAAAAGATTTAAAATTGACAAATATTTAATGATGCATTCAGTTTTTTATAATACAGATTTTTTAAAAAAAATAAATTTAGTACTTCCAGAAAAGACTTTTTATGTGGATAATATTTTTGTTTATTATCCACTTGCTTACGTACAAACAATGTATTACTTAAATACAAATTTTTATCACTATACTATTGGTAGAGTCGATCAATCTATTAATGAACAAAATATGATTAAAAGGATTGATCAACAAATTAAGGTAACTAAAATAATGCTAAATCAATCTACAGATATATTTAAATATCGGAAAGAAAAACATAATCTATTTAGATATCAAGTACATTGTTTAGCAATAATGTTATGCATTAGTAATACTATGTTAAAAATTTCTGGCTCATTTGAAAATAAGAAAAAAATTAAAGAATTATGGCGATATTTAAAATATAATAATTTTAAACTCTATAAATTCTTACGTTTTAAGTCCATTGCGACTTTAACTTGTTTTCCTAGATTTATAGTACTTATTATGTATTTAGTAACCCGTAAAATATTTAAATATAATTAAATTTAATTTTTGGAATATAATAACATATAGGCAGGTTTTTTGACAAAATGTTTAAGGTATGTTAGAATACTTAGACATATGGGAGGAAAAAATATATGAAAAGTGACTCGAGTAGTTTTATTAAAACTATTCTAAGAAACGCAATCATTTTTATGTTAATTATTAGTTTTTCAGTACCATTAGTTAATTTTTTTGATATAAAGTTAAAAAATCAAAATGAAAATATTGGCCAAGAAATAATTTTTTATAAATACAATGATATAAATAAAATGGAAACTTTGAAAAATAGTTATAATTTGGAACATTCTTCAAAAGAAAAAGATTGTAAAATAAATTATATTGAATCAGAGAATAAATATAGCAGTTTATTAGAAAAATATGCTGATAAAATTCAATTTTATAGTAAAACTTTTAAAGTAGATTATAATATAATTTTAAACGATCTTATAAAAAGAAGTGAGTCTTATCAAAAATTTGATAGTAATAATTTAGGCTTTATTAGTACTAATGATGTTTTAAATACTTATGATAATGTTGATTTAGGTTTAATTGCATATTTTGAAGATTTTTTAAAAAGCAACCCACAATATATAGATAATAGTATAAGTATCTATAATGGTAATGTTGAGTATATTCAAGGCTTAATCGGATATTTTGCTAATGTTTATGGTAATGTTGATTACAATACTGCAGTAAGTATTGGAGCTGCGGAAACTGGGGCATTTTTAACAAGCGGAGCTAGAAAAACGAATAACATTTATGGTGGTCTTGTTAATGGTAGATTAAAGTCATATAAAAACATAGAATATGGTGTTCTTTCTTATATTAAACTATTAAGTACTAAATATTATAGCGAAGGTTTAGATACTATAGAAAAAATAGGCTACGTATATTGTCCTAGTATAGAAAATGGTATAAAAAAAGCTAGCTCACATTGGCTTAATTTAGTATATTCATATAAAGAAAAATATGGCGATAATATTTATCAAGATTTAAATTATGTTTTAAGTTTAAATATTTAAATTTTATTAGAAAAACTCTAGTTTTTAATAAAATTAGAAAGTTTTTCTATTTTTTTGTTTTAAAGCATTGACAAAACACAAAAACGAGTATAAAATTATATCTTGGTGACGTATTCTTTTTTGGGTGCGTAAAACTAAAAAATATCTAGATATAGGGGTGAAAAAGTGGCATACAAAATACAAAAATTTGGTGACCATAGAGAACGTAGAACTTTCTCTAAAATTAAAAGTACCTTAGAATTAAACGACTTATTAGCAATTCAAAAAGATTCTTTTCAAGATTTTTTGGAAAATGGTATTAGAGAGGTATTTGATGATATCAACCCAGTAGAAAACTTTACGGGTAAAATCTCAGTAGAATTTGGGGATTATTCATTTGACGAACCAAGATATTCAGTTAAAGAAGCGAAAGAAAGAATGGTTAGTTATGCTGCGCCATTAAAAGTGCAAGTTAGACTATTTTTGCATGAGACTGGCGAAGTTAAAGAACAAGAAGTATTTTTAGGCGATATGCCTTTAATGACTGAATCTGGAACTTTTATAATAAATGGTGTTGAAAGGGTTATTCAATCACAACTTGTTCGTAGTCCTAGTATATATTTTAAAAGAGAAATAGATAAAAATGGACGCTCTGTAATATTTGGTGAAATTATACCTAACAAAGGTACATGGCTAGAATATGAGCTTGATGCAAGAGATGTTATATATGTTCGTATTGATAGAACTCGTAAAGTCCCTATCACTACTCTTTTACGTGCTTTAGGCCTTTCATCTAATGAAGATATTATTGCTGTGTTTGGAGAAAATAGATTTTTAGAAAATACTTTTGAAAAAGATAATACTAAAAATACCGATGAAGCATTAATTGAAATTTTTGAAAAATTAAGACCAGGAGAACCAGCTACTTTAGATAGCGCAAAAAATCAATTAATTACTAGATTCTTTGATAAATTTAGATATGACTTAGCAAAAGTTGGACGTTATAAATTTAATAAAAAATTAAATGTTTTAGATCGTATTTTAGGCTGCAAGATTGCTGAAAATATTAAAGATGGTAAAAATATTGTTGTAGAAAAAGGAACAATTATAACTAAAGATATTATTGAAAATATCCGCCCACTTTTTGAAAAAGGGTATAATTTACATGAAACAATAATAAATGAAGAACTTGATCAATATAATAAGATTCAAGAAATTATGGTTTATGATAAAGAAAATAAAGATCATATTATTAAAGTTATTGGAAACGATCAAAGCATTGATGTTAAACGATTAACAATTTCTGATGTTTATGGTTCAGTATCTTATTATTTGAATTTACTTGATAATATTGGAAATATCGACGAAATAGATCATTTAGGTAATCGTCGTGTTCGCCAAGTTGGAGAATTAGTACAAAATCAATTTAAAACGGGTATTGCTCGTATGGAAAGAGTTATTGGGGAACGTATGTCTACTCAAGACATAGAAACAGTTACACCAAAAAGCTTAATTAATATTCGTCCCGTAACTGCATGTTTAAAGGAATTCTTTGGTAGTTCACAATTATCAAAATTCATGGATCAAATCAATCCAATAGCTGAATTAACTGATAAAAGACGTTTATCTTCTTTAGGACCTGGTGGTCTTTCACGTGATCGTGCTGGTATGGAAGTACGTGATGTTAACGAAAGCCATTACGGAAGATTATGCCCAATTGAATCACCTGAAGGTCAAAATATCGGACTTATAACATCTTTAGCTTCATATGCTAAAGTTAATGAATATGGCTTCATTATGACTCCATATCGTAAAGTAATTGATTCAAAGGCAACAGATGAGATAGTTTATTTAACAGCAGATGAAGAAGCTGATTATTATATTGCCCAAGCTACAACTAAACTTGATGATAAAGATATTATAGTAGAAGATGAAGTTATGGCTCGTTTAAACGGAGAAAATGTTTTAGCTAAAAAATCTAAAATTAATTTCTTAGATGTTGCTCCTAACCAAATTGTTTCTATTACTACATCTCTAGTTCCTTTTCTTGAACACAATGATGCAACTCGTGCATTAATGGGTGCAAATATGCAACGTCAAGCTGTTCCTTTATTACAAACAGATTCACCAATTGTTGGTACAGGAATTGAATATATCGCTGCTAGAGATTCGGGGTCAACAATTATTGCTAAAGCTGATGGGGTAGTAGAATATGCTGATGCTAAAAAAATCATAGTTAAAAATTTAAAAGGTAAAGATACATATTATTTAGCTAATTTTGAGCGAAGCAATGCAGCATCATGTTTTAATCATCATCCAATTGTAAAAAAAGGCGATAAAGTTACACGCGGAATGGTTATTGCTGATGGTCCATCTACAGACGGTGGAGAGTTAGCTTTAGGAAAAAATATGACAGTTGCTTTTATGACCTTTAATGGGTATAATTATGAAGATGCAGTAATATTAAATGAACGTTTAGTTAAAGATGATGTTTATACATCTTTACATATCGAGCATTATGATATTGATTGTCGTGATACTAAATTAGGACCAGAGGAAATTACAAGAGATATTCCAAATGTTTCAGAAGATTCTCGTAAGAATTTAGATGCTAATGGAATCGTAAGAATTGGTACAGAGGTTCATGAAGGGGATATTTTAGTAGGTAAAGTAACACCAAAAGGTGTTCAAGAATTAACATCTGAAGAAAAATTATTACATGCTATATTTGGTGAAAAAACTCGTGAAGTAAGGGATACTTCATTAAGAGTAGATCATGGTGCAGATGGAATTGTTCATGATGTTAAAGTTTATACTAAAGAAAATTCTGATGAACTTCCACCTGGAGTTTCTAAAGTTATTCGTGTTTATATTATTCAAAAACGTAAAATTCAAGTTGGAGATAAAATGGCAGGACGATACGGAAATAAAGGTGTAATTTCTTTAATCTTACCAGAAGAAGATATGCCATATATGGCTGATGGTACTCCAGTAGATGTTATGCTTAATCCATTAGGTGTTCCTTCACGTATGAATTTGGGACAAATTTTAGAATTGCATTTAGGTATGGCTGCAAAAAAATTAAATTGTAAAGTTGCCACTCCAGTATTTGATGGTGCCACTGAAGAAGATATTAAAGAAATGATGGCCGAAGCTGGTATGGATGAAGATGGTAAAATGGTACTATATGATGGCCGTACTGGGGAACCTTTTGAAAATAGAATATCTGTTGGTGTAATGTATATGATCAAGTTACATCACATGGTAGATGATAAACTACATGCTCGTAGTACAGGACCTTATTCCCTAGTAACTCAACAACCACTTGGAGGAAAAGCTCAATTTGGTGGTCAAAGATTTGGAGAAATGGAAGTTTGGGCTTTATATGCTTATGGTGCAGCACATATTTTACAAGAGATTTTAACTATTAAATCAGATGATGTAATAGGTCGTGTTAAAGTATATGAATCGCTTGTTAAAGGCAAAGTAGTAAATCAAGCAGGTGTTCCAGAAAGCTTTAGAGTATTAATCAAAGAATTCCAAGCATTAGGTTTAGATATTCAAATTCTTAACACTAATGATGAATTAGTAGAACTTAAAGATTTAGAAAACATTGAAGATAAAGACGATAGTATAACAATTGAAGAAATTGATACAACACCAATTTCAACTTCTGAAGATGAAATTGTTAATACTGAGCAAGAAATAATTGAAGATGAATTTGAAGATGATCTTGATGATCTTGAGTATCCAGGAGATGTAGAGAGTTTTGAAAGTGAAGGTGATTTAATATGATGGCTGTTAATGATTTTAAAGGAATAAAAATAGGTATTGCCTCACCTGAAAAAATTCGTAGCTGGTCATATGGTGAAGTAAAAAAACCTGAAACTATCAATTATCGTACTTTAAAACCTGAGCGTGATGGGTTGTTTTGCGAAAAAATATTTGGACCAACAAAAGATTTTGAGTGTTCATGTGGTAAGTATAAGAGATTAAGATATAAAAATGTTATTTGTGATAGATGTGGAGTAGAAGTAACTCGTTCTAAAGTTCGTCGTGAACGTATGGGACATATTGAGCTTGCTTCTCCTTGCTCACATATATGGTTTTTTAAAGGTGTCCCTTCTAAAATGGGCTTAGTGCTTGATATGTCTCCAAGAGATTTAGAAGAAGTACTTTACTTTGTATCTTATGTAGTTATTGATCCAGGTATGGCACCTCTTGAAAAAAAACAAACTTTATCTGATAAAGAGTATCGTCAATATTATGAAAAATACGGAAATACTTTTAAAGTAGGTATGGGTGCTGAAGCTATTAAAGAACTACTTAAAGATGTTAATATTGATGCAGAAATAGAATCATTAAGAAAAGAACTTGATGGGCTTACTGGTCAAAAACGAATTCGTTTAGTAAAACGTTTAGATTGTTTAGTTTCTTTTCAAGAAAGTGGAAATAAGCCTGAATGGATGGTATTAGATGTTTTACCAGTAATTCCTCCAGAACTTCGTCCAATGATTCAACTTGATGGGGGACGTTTTGCAACTAGTGATTTAAATGATTTATATCGTCGTATAATTAATAGAAATAATCGTTTAAAGAAATTATTAGATTTAGGAGCACCAACAATTATTGTTCAAAATGAAAAGCGTATGCTTCAAGAAGCGGTAGATTCATTATTTGATAATGGTCGTCGTGGTAGAAGTGTTACTGCTGCAGGTAATCGTCCATTAAAGTCTTTATCAAGTATGTTAAAAGGAAAACAAGGACGTTTTCGTCAAAACTTGCTTGGTAAACGTGTTGACTATTCTGGTCGTTCAGTAATAGTTGTTGGCCCAAATTTAAAAATGTATCAATGTGGTATTCCTAAAGATATGGCATTAGAGTTATTTAAACCGCATGTTATAAATGGGTTAGTTGAAAGAGGACTTGCTCATAATATTAAAGGTGCAAAAAAATTAATTGAAAATAAAGACGAGTGTGTTTGGGATATTGTTGAAGATGTTATAACAGAACATCCAGTAATGTTAAACCGTGCTCCGACTTTACACAGACTAGGAATCCAAGCTTTTGAACCTAAACTTGTAGGTGGTAAAGCTATTCGTTTACATCCTTTAGTATGTGCAGCATTTAATGCCGATTTTGATGGGGATCAAATGGCTGTTCATGTTCCGCTTTCTGAAGAAGCTAAAGCTGAAGCAAGAATTTTAATGCTTGGAGCTAATAATATTTTGGATCCAAAACAAGGTAAACCAATTGTTACACCATCTCAAGATATGGTATTAGGTAACTATTATTTAACAATTGAAGAAAAAGGTCTTCCAAATGAAGCTAAAGTTTATAAAGATTCATCTGAAGCTATAATGGCTTATGAAAGAAAAGAAGTAACGCTTCATACAAGAATAGCAGTACCAGTAAAAAGTTTTAAACATAAATTATTTACAGAAAATCAAAGAAATTGTTATTTAGTAACAACTGTTGGTAAATTAATTTTTAATGAGATATTACCTGATTCATTCCCATATATAAATGAATCAACTAAAGAAAATATCGAAGGTATAACACCTAGTAAATTTTTCTTAGAAATGGGGACAAATATTCCAAAAGCAATTGCGGAAATGGAACTTGTAAAACCATTTGATAAAAAAACTTTATCAAATATTATAGCCCAAATTTTTAAACGATATAAAACTACAGAAACTTCACTAATGTTAGATAATTTAAAAGACTTAGGATTTAAATATTCTACAATTGCTGGTCTTACTTTTTCAGCTAGTGATATAATGGTAAGTAAGAAAAAACCTCAAATTATTAAGGATAGTAAGGCTGCCGTTGATAAAATTAATAAACAATTTCAAAGAGGTTTAATTACTGAATCTGAAAGATTTAGTAAGGTAATTTCTATTTGGGATAATGCTAAAAAAGAAGTTCAAGATGAACTTAAGGAAATATCTGAAAAGAATTTTGATAATCCAATATTTATGATGATGAATTCTGGAGCCCGTGGTAGTGTTGGACAATTTACACAACTTGCTGGAATGCGTGGACTTATGGCTAAACCAAGTGGTGAGTATGTAGAAATTCCGGTAACTACCTCATTTAAAGAAGGTCTTACAATTAGTGATTATTTCTTGTCAACACATGGTGCTCGTAAAGGTAGTGCAGACACTGCATTACGTACAGCGGATTCTGGTTATTTAACAAGACGTTTAGTTGATGTTGCACAAGACATAATTGTTAAAGAATATGACTGTGGAAGCATTTCTGGACTTGAGGTTCATGAATTTGTTGATGAAAAATCTGGAGCTATTATTGAATCTTTAGGTGATAGAATTTTAGGACGATATAGTGCTACTAAAATTATTAATCCAGAAACTAAAGAAGTTATTTTAGAAAAAGATGAGATGATCACAGAAAATATAGTAGCAAAAATTAACGCCGCAGGAATTAAAAAAGTTCAAATTAGATCTGTTCTAACATGTAAAGCTGAAAATGGAGTATGTCAAAAATGCTATGGCCGAAATCTAGCAACTGGAAATCTAGTTGAAACAGGTGAAGCTGTAGGTATCATGGCTGCCCAATCTATTGGTGAACCAGGTACACAATTAACAATGCGTACATTCCATTCCGGTGGTGTAGCTGGTGGCGAAGATATTACACAAGGTTTGCCAAGAGTTGAAGAATTATTTGAGGCACGTATTCCAAAAGGTAAAGCTACTATTGCTGAGATATCTGGAAAAGTTACAAATATTGAAGAAAAATCTGGAAAATATAAAATTATTATTGAAAATGATGTTGAAGCACGTGAACATTTAACAAATTATGGCGCAAAAGTTAGAGTAGAAGTTAATGATAAAGTTAATGCTGGTGATAAGTTATCTGAAGGTGCTATTTCACCTAAAGAGTTACTTGCAGTAACTGATCCTATTACTGTTCAAGAGTATATCTTAAAAGAAATACAAAATGTATATCGTTCACAAGGTGTAGATATATCTGATAAACATATTGAAATTATAGTTCGTCGAATGATTAATAAAATGAAAATTATTGATGAAGGAGACACTGATTTTGTTTCTGGTTTAACAGTATCAATGCGTGAATTTACAAATGGTAACAAGCCAGTTATCTTAAATGGTGGAGTTCCAGCTACAGGAAGACCAGTAATGTTAGGAATTACAAAATCATCATTAGAAACAGATTCTTTCTTATCAGCTGCTTCATTCCAAGAAACAACCCGAGTTTTAACAGATGCTGCGATTAAAGGAAAAATTGATATGCTTAGAGGATTGAAAGAAAATGTTATTATTGGTAAGTTAATTCCGGCTGGTACAGGAGCCAAACAATATAGTGATATTGAGGTAATGCTAGAAAAAGAATTTTTGGATGATGAACCTTCTGAATATTTAGAAGAAAAGTTTTTAACAGATGAAAAAGCTAATTAATAGCTTTTTTATTTTTCAATAAAATTAATTAATACATTTCAAATACAAGGTATATTAATAGATATAAGTAAGTAAAAAAATTCCAGTCTAGTTGTACTAGACTGGTTTTAAAAGCAAATTTTAAAATGTTTTTATGTTTGTATTTTTTTTGCAAAAACTAAAAGGAATTCTTTAGGATCAAAAAGACATGTTTGTAATACTAATATATCATCATTTTTTGTAATATTTTCTTTTGTATCCAATAAAGCATTTGAACGCATTTTGTTTACATGATTTAAAAATTCTTCCCCTTCGTATGCAATAATCATATGCTCTTCATAATTTTTTGGAACTCTACTAACAGCAAAGATTTTATATGAATAATAATTTTTTTCTGTTTTTAGAATAATGTTGCGATGTTCTTTAAAAAAATCTTCCTTTTGATAATTTTCTAATATTGCAAATGGCAAGTCTCTATCTATAGAATTATGCCCATAAATATTAATTTGTTTAGCTGTATCTATTTCTAAAGTTCTATAATCCATAAAAGCTGTTCCTTGTTTTTTTTCTTTTTTTTGAATATCATGTGTTAAATAATAAATATTATCTTTCCCTTTTACAATAATTTCATTAAAGTCTAAAGAAGGAATACTGAGTTCTACAATAATATCTTCATTTTGATAAAGTTCTTTTAAAATTGAAATTCGACTTTTATATATTTTTTCTTTTTTTTTAATTTTTTGTTCAGTAACTTTTTTTACTTCTTCTTGATGCAAAAATAATCCTAATACTAATGAAATAATAAAAATAATAAGAACACTAAGAAAAAGAAGTACAATTTTTTTCTTTAATTTTCTTTTTTTTTTCAATATAATCACCTAAAAATAGTGTAACAAATTTTAAAAAAGAAGTCTATGGCACTTTTTTATATAAAATGGAATATTTTGGGTTTATATTCTTTTTTTTAAAATTGACCAAAAATAATATAAATGATATACTTATTATAAGTACAGAGAAATTATATGTAATTAAATTAAAAGGAGGAAAAATATGAAAAAAATAAAATGGAAAGGAATTATTTTATCATTTCTTTTATTAATCGGAGTTGCAATTGGTATTACTATAATTCCAAATGTTTTTGCTGATTCAAAAACAATAGAAGTAGAACCAGGTGCAGGTACTTTGAAAAAAGCAGTACAAGCTGCAAGTGACGGAGATATTTTACTTTTAAAAGCGGGATCTTATACTAGTGATGATATTCAAAATAAAACTATTGAAATTGACAAAAGTCTTACTATAAAAGGCGCTGGAAATAAGACAATAGTCGATGTTCCTTTTAAAATAACAAAAGAATCTTCAAAAGTTAACTTAAATAATTATGCATCATCTATGATTCAAGTTGAGCCTAATTTTATATATATTCAAGTTGATAGTAATGCTGAAGTTAATATTGATAATGTTATTATAAGAGGTATTTTAAGAGCAGATGGAAATACTAAAAAATATCCTATACATGATGCTAAAGTATTAGATATTACTAAAAATGCTAATAATGCAAAGATAAATGTTAGTAATTCTGAGTTAGCAAAACCGGGAATTCATTATGGGGTTGATATTAATGCAAATAATGTTATTCTTACAATTGATAATACAATGGTAATAGGTAGAACTGCTATTAATTTAAAAGATGGCAAAAATAATCAATTAAATATAAAAAATCAATCAGAAATTAGTGGACCTTCTATTAGTTATACTGATAAAGAGTCAATTATAATTGATAATCAAGATACTCTTAACATAAATATAGATAACTCTATTGTATATGGTTCTATTCCTTCTAATGATGGACCAATAAAAATGTTTTCATTTAAAAATGGAAGCAAGAATGTAACTATTGACATTAAAAATGGTAGTAAGATTGCTGATAAACTTGAACAAGATTCAAAAAGTAGATCTAATATAATCTTTGCTTTTGAAGATACTACTAAATCAAGCAATAATAATATGGTTAAAGTTGATAATTCATCAAGTATTTATGATGCAATTGTAGATGCAAATCATACTGAAATACAAGCTGAAAATATTTCAATAGATCGTTTATATAGTGTGCTAAATAATGCGGCTGTTATTGGAATATATGATAAAGATGGTAATGGCGAAATTAAAATTTATGATAATAATACATCAATTACCGAACTAACAGATGAAAGATATACACAAATTGAAGGATATAAATTTAAAGGATGGTTTGAAGATAAAGAATATAACACTTTATATGAAAAACAAGGAGAAGATTATCCTAAAGCTCAATCTGGTGTAAATAAAGATTTATATTCTAAATTCGTTAAAGAAGTTAAAGTAACAATTGGTAGTGATGAACCAATAATTTTAGAAGAAGGACAAACTTTAGCAGATATTGAAGGTATTGATGAAAAACTTGAAAAATTAGTAAATAAAAGTCAAAATTTAAAAGGCTATATTATGCATAGTAAAACTGGCGGCTCTATTTCTTATACTGTTAAAAAAGATGAAATTGATAATTTAAAGAAATATGCAATAACAGAAGATGTTATAGTTGAAGCAGTTCATACTGTTACAGTAAAAGTAAATGAAAAAGAGTTTGAATTAGACGCTGGCGACACTGTTGAAAAAATAGGAACTCATGCAGATGAGGAATATACAGGAACACTAGAAGAATATAATGATGCTAAGTTAAATAATAAAAGTGAAAAAGAGTTTTCTAGATTAGTTTATAAAAATAATAACGAAACTTTTGATGAAAAAAGTCCAATTAATGAAAATATAGAACTTATTACAAAACATTATGCTATAGTAAAATTAGCTGATGATGAGTATAGAGTAGAAGAAGGGCAAAAAATTTCTACAGGTAAAAAATATCAAGCAGAAGATGAAAGTTTAGTAGATGCTATGAAGGCTCTTAAAGAAAAAAAAGTTAATGATAAAACTTTTAATCGATTCGTAGATAGTGAAGGAAATGTTATAAAAATTTCTGGTGAAGATGAAACTATTATAGATAAAAGTACTACAATTAAACCTGTTTATAAAATTGAAATAAAAATAGGAGAAAAATCTTATAATATAGATGAGGGCCAAAGTTTAGATAGTTTAACAGAAAAAGAAAGTGAGATAAAAAAAGCTTTAAAACAATTAGTAACTGATGCCGGAGAGAAAAATTTTAATGGTTTTGTTGTAGGAGATGTTTTAGTTGCTGCTACAAAAGATAATGCCGATACAATTATTAATGATACAATAATGAAACAAAAACTTTCTAAAAATACTACTATTTATGCTGAGTATAATGCAATAGTAACTATAAAGTGCGTTGATGATGTTTGTGGTGGTAAAGATAAAACATTTACAATAGATACAGGTAAAACTTTAAAAGATATAGAGACTGCTGATACAGATAATTATGCAATAGCTAAATATCAAAAATATAATGATAGTGATGATAAAGAAGAAAGATTTTCTAGATTTGTAATAGATGATACAGATGAAGAATTTAAAGAAAATACAATAATTGAAAAGTCTATTACTTTAACACCTAAATATTATGCTTATGTTACAATTAAAGATGATAGAGAAGATGTAGCAGGTAAATATAAGGTTGAAGAAGGAAAAGATATAAGTGCTTTAAAAGATTTGAGTTATCTAGCTTCTAAAAAAGCTCAAGAAGCTCTTGATAAATTAAGAACTGATATATTGCCAACAGAAGAAAATAATGGAGAAAATTTACATTTTGAAAAGCTAATTATAAGTGGTAGTAAAAACGAAGAAATTCCTTCTGAAATAACAGAAGATATTACAATTGAAGGATTATATCATTATGATGTTATTATAGTTGAAAATTATGATAATCCTCAAAGTAATCAACCTGAAACTCATGTAGGATTTAAAGTCTATAAAGGAAAAAATTTAAATGAACATGAAGAAGATATAAAAACTGCACTTACAAAATTAAAAAAATCTGCGACTAATACTGATAAAGGAAGAAAATTTTATTCATACTGGGAAACTAATACTTATCAAGAATTTACTGAAGAACAAGAAAGTGAACTTTTAGATAAGGCATTTAATAAACATATTTATATAACTGCAAAAGTATCTTATAAAGTAGAAATTAAAGATAATGATGAAGATTATTATGTTGTTGAAAGTAATTCAATTAGTAGTAATGCTAAGTTAACAGATGCTTTAAATGGTTTAGAGAAAGATAACAAACAACTTGATAAATATATTATAAATGGTAATGAAGTCATAAATAAGGAAAATGTAAAAAATACAATAATTACAGAATCTACTACCATTTCTGCTACTTATAATGTTGATGTTACTATTGGAAATAAGACTTACACAATAAAAGAAGGTGGCAAGCTATCTGATTTAGATTCTGATACTCAAAAAGCAATTAAAGAAGAATTAGAGACATTAAAAGACAAGGAAGGATTTAATTTTAAAGGTTATAATGTTGGTGATAATATAGAAGATGTATTAGATCACACTTTTAACGAAAATACAACTATAGAACCTAAGTTTAATATTATAGTAACTATTGATGAGGAAGATTATGAATCAGAAACCGGAGAAACTTTAAAAGATATAAAAGACTTAAATTTAGATACTATTAAAAATAAAAATGAGCCTAATCAAGTATTTAGTAGATTTGTAGATAA
>CANQYE010000008.1 GCA_947627995.1 uncultured Bacilli bacterium | reverse complement strand
GGAAATAATAATGAACTATGGGAAGAAAACTATAAATTAGCTGAAGCATATTATAAAGATAATGGAAACTTACAAATACCTCAAAAATATATAATAAATGGAAAAAAATTAGGTATATGGATAAGCACACAAAGAGTAAAATATAACAAAGGTACTCTTAGTAAAGATAGAGTAGATAAGTTAAATAAAATAGGAATGACTTGGAATCCAAAAAGATATATTCCAAGAAATGATAAACTATGGGAAGAAAACTATAAATTAGCTAAAGAATATTATAAAGCCCATGGAAACTTACAAATCTCTCGAAAGTTTGAAATAAATGGGAAAAAATTAGGTATATGGATAAGCACGCAAAGAGTAAAATATAACAAAGATACTCTTAGTGAAGATAGAATTAACAAATTAAATGCAATCGGAATGATTTGGAAATCTGAAAAACATCCAAAGTATACAAGAAAAAAAGATGATGAACTATGGGAAGAAAAATATAAATTAGCTAAAGAATATTATAAAGATCATGGAAACTTACAAATCCCTCAAAGATATAAAATAAATGAAACAAAATTAGGCGTATGGGTAAGCACGCAAAGATTCAAATATAACAAAGGTACTCTTAGTAAAGATAGAATTGACAAATTAAATGCAATCGGAATGGTTTGGGAACCGAAAAGAGGTCGTCAAGGAAATAATAAGCAATGGGAAGAAAACTATAAATTAGCCAAAAAATATTATAAAGAACACGGACATTTAAAAATCCCTCGAGATTTTCAAATAGATGGAGTAAAATTAGGTATATGGGTAAGCGCACAAAGAGTCAAATATAACGAAGGTACTCTTAGTAAAGATAAAATAGATAAATTAAATGCAATCGGAATGGTTTGGAAGCTAAATAATAAAAAACAATGGGAAGAAAACTACGAATTAGCTAAAGAATATTTTAAAGACCATGGAAACTTACTAATCCCTCAAAGATATAAAATAAATGAAACAAAATTAGGTCAATGGATAAGCACACAACGAGTACAATATAAAAAAGGAGTTCTTAGTAAAGATAGAATAGATAAATTAAATACAATCGGAATGGTTTGGGAACCAAAAAGAGGTTGCCTAGTAAATAATGATGAAATATGGGAAGAAAACTACAAATTAGCCGCAGAGTATTTTAAAGGCCACGGAAACTTACTAATCCCTAAAAAATATGAAGTAAATGGGAAAAAATTAGGTATATGGATAAGTACACAACGAGTGCTATACAACAAAGGTACTCTTAGTAAAGATAGAATAGATAAATTAAATGCCATCGGAATGATTTGGAAATTAAAAAAAGGTGGACAAAGAAATAAAGATAAACAATGGGAAGAAAATTATAAATTAGCCGAAGAATATTATAAAGAACATGGAAACTTAAAAATTCTTCAAAAATATGAAGTAAATGGGAAAAAACTAGGTGTATGGATAAATACTCAACGAGTACAATATAAAAAAGGAATGCTTAGTAAAGATAGAATAGATAGATTAAATGCAATCGGAATGATTTGGAATAAAAATACCATGAGATATACGAAAAAATTTCCAAAAAAAGAAACTGAAAAATTAAATACTTTAAAAACGACTTTGGATATTAAGAGTGATGTTTCGCAAAAACAATTTATAGAGGAAAAAGAAAGTTCAAAACAAACTCATACCATAAACAGAAAAAGAAAAGCAAAAGAAGAACTTAATTGGTATAAGAACTATACAAATGCTTTAAAATATTTTCAAATTCATAAAAATTTATTGGTAGATGATAAATATATTTTTAATAAATTAAATTTAGGTCAATGGTTAAATGAACAAAGAGAAAGTTATAATAAAAATGAATTGTCAATAGATAAAGTAAAATTATTAGAAAGAATAAAAATGATTTGGAATATAAAACAATTTAACGGCTTTGAAAAAATTAAAATTTATTTTCAAAGCAGTAATATTAATATGTTTTATAAAATTATTAACGAAACAGTAGAAATATTAAGCGTATTATTGTTAACAAATTTATTAATCTACATGGACAAAGGAAATAATTGTAATTTAGAATTTATTAAAAAAGAAGCTTTAGAAATTTTTATGAAACTTAAAAATGAAGAAAACCTTGAGGATTATAATATTGCAATGTTATATTTATTAGGTTTCAAAATAAACCAAATATCAAAATTTTATAATATAGATTGTAAAATAGTAGAAGAAAAGAGATTAAAAATTTTTAATAAAATATATAATTATAAAATTGATTATGAAAAAAATATTACTTTATTAAAGAGGTGAAAAAATGTTAAATAAACATGAAAAAAACTGGGAAGAAAATTACAAATTAGCTGAAGCATATTATAAAGACAATGGAAACTTACAAATTCCTCAAAATTATGTAATAAATGGTAAAAAATTAGGTAAATGGATAAATACTCAACGATTACAATATAATTTAGGTAAACTTAGTAAAGATAGAATAGATAAATTAAATGCAATCGGAATGATTTGGAAAATAAATTGTAATAAACGATGGGAAGAAAAATATAAATTAGCCGCAGAATATTATAAAAAGCAAGAACACCTAAAAATCCCTCGAGATTTTCAAGTAGATGGAGTAAAATTAGGTATATGGATAAGTGAACAACGAGTACAATATAAAAAAGGAAATCTTAGTAAAGACAGAGTAGACAAATTAAATGCAATTGGAATGGTTTGGAACCCCAAAATAGGTGGTAGAAAAAATAATGATAAATGGAATAAAAAATATAAATTAGCCGCAGAATATTATAAAAAACAAGGGCATCTAAGAATCCCTCGAGATTTTCAAGTAGATGGAGTAAAATTAGGTATATGGATAAGTGAGCAAAGAAAAAAATATAACAAAGGTACTCTTAGTAAAGATAGAATTGACAAATTAAATGCCATAGGAATGGCTTGGAAACCAAAAAGATGTGGTCGAAGAAAAAATGAAAAACAATGGGAAGAAAATTACAAATTAGCCGCAGAATATTTTAAAGAAAATAATCATTTACAAATTCCTCAAAAATATGTAATAAATGGTAAAAAATTAGGTAAATGGATAAATGCTCAACGAGTAAAATATAACAAAGGTACTCTTAGTAAAGATAGAGTAGATAAGTTAAATAAAATAGGAATGACTTGGAAACAAACTGATTTCAGTGAACAATGGAATAAAAACTATAAATTAGCTGAAGAATGTTATAAAAAGCAAGGACACCTAGAAATCCCTCGAGATTTTCAAATAGATGGAGTGAAATTAGGTCAATGGTTAAGCACACAAAGAGTACAATATAAACAAGGTAAACTTAATAAAGATAGAGTAAATAAATTAAATGCCATAGGAATGATTTGGACTCGAGAAAAAAAATTAAAAGAAAATAAAAATGAAAAGAACTGGGAGGAAAACTACAAATTAGCTGAAAAATATTATAAAGACAACGGTGATTTACAAATTCCTTATTATTATGAAATAAATGGAAAAAATTTAAGTAGATGGTTAAGAACACAAAGATCCAAATATAACAAAGGTACTCTTAGTGAAGATAGAGTAGACAAATTAAATGCAATCGGAATAGTTTGGAAACCCAAAAGAAGCAGTTGCAAAAATAATGATAAATGGAATAAAAAATATAAATTAGCCGAAAAATATTATAAAGACAATGGTGATTTAAAAATACCTACTTATTATGAAATAGAAGGAATAAAATTAGGCGTATGGATAACTGCACAAAGATCCAAATATAAACAAGGTAAACTTAGTAAAGATAGAGTAGATAAATTAAATGCAATCGGGATGATTTGGACTCGAGAAAAAAAATTAAAAGAAAATAAACATAAAAAAAACAGGGAAAAACAATGGAATAAGAAATATAAATTAGCCAAAAAATATTATAAAGACAATGGTGATTTAAAAATACCTATTTATTATGAAATAAAAGGAATAAAATTAGGCGTATGGATAAGTGAACAAAGAAAAAAATATAACAAAGGTAAACTTAGTAAAGATAGAGTAGATAAATTAAATGCAATCGGAATGATTTGGCATCCAAAAACAGGTCTAGGAAATAATGATAAACAATGGGAAGAAAAATACAAATTAGCTGAAGAATATTTTAAAGACAATTGCCATTTAAAAGTACCTATTTATTATGAAATAAAAGGAACAAAACTAGGTCAATGGTTAAGCACACAAAGAGTACAATATAAACAAGGTAAACTTAGTAAAGATAGAGTAGATAAGTTAAATAAAATAGGCATAGTTTGGGTTCGAGAAAAAAAATTAAAAGAAAATAAACATGAAAAAAACTGGGAGGAAAACTACAAATTAGTCGAAAAATATTATAAAGACAATGGTGGTTTACAAATTCCTTATAATTATGAAGTAAATGGAAAAAAATTAAGTAGATGGCTAAGCGCGCAAAGAGTTAAATATAATAAAGGTACTCTTAGCAAAGATAGAGTAGATAAATTAAATGCAATAGGAATAGATTGGAACCCCCAAAGAGGTTTTAAAAATAATGATGAACAATGGGAAGAAAAATATAAATTGTCCGAAAAATATTATAAAGACAATGGTAATTTACAAATTTCTCGAAATGTTGAAATAAATGGGACAAAATTAGGTATATGGCTAACCGTACAAAGAGTACAGTATAAAAAAGGTAAACTTAGTAAAGATAGAATAGATAAATTAAATGCAATAGGAATAGATTGGAACCCCCAAAGAGGTGGATTTAAAAATAATAATGAACTATGGAATAAAAAATATAAATTAGCCGAAAAATATTATAAAGACAATGGTGATTTACAAATTCCTCAAAATTATGAAGTAAATGGAAAAAATTTAAGTAGATGGTTAAACATACAAAGAGTACAATATAAAAAAGGTAAACTTAGTAAAGATAGAGTAGATAAATTAAATGCAATCGGAATGATTTGGAAACCAAAAAGAGGTGGATTTAAAAATAATAATGAACTATGGAATAAAAAATATAAATTAGCTGAAAAATATTATAAAGACAATGGTGATTTACAAATTTCTCGAAAGTTTGAAATAAATGGGACAAAATTAGGTGTATGGATAAATACTCAACGAGTACAATATAAAAAAGGTGAACTTAGTAAAGATAGAGTAGATAAATTAAATGCAATCGGAATGATTTGGGAGCCGAAAATAGATGACCATAGAAATGAGAAAAAATGGAATAAAAAATATAAATTAGCCGAAGAATATTATAAGGACAATGGTCATTTAAAAATACCTACTTATTATGAAATAGAAGGAATAAAATTAGGCGGATGGATAATCCTACAAAGAGTACAATATAAAAAAGGTAAACTTAGTAAAGATAGAATAAATAAATTAAATGCCATAGGAATGGTTTGGAATCCCAAAAGAGGTGGATTTAAAAATAATAATGAATTATGGGAAGAAAAATATAAATTAGCCGAAAAATATTATAAAGACAATGGTCATTTAAAAATACCTTATGATTATGAAATAGAAGGAATAAAATTAGGCGGATGGATAACTGCACAAAGATCCAAATATAAAAAAGGTAAACTTAGTAAAGATAGAACAGAGAAATTAAATGCAATAGGAATGGTTTGGGAACCGAGAATAGATGATTATAGAAATGAGAAAAAATGGGAAGAAACCTACAAATTAGCCGAAGAATATTATAAAGACAATGGTGATTTACAAATTCCTTATAATTATGAAATAAATGGAAAAAATTTAAGTAGATGGTTAAACACGCAAAGAGTACAATATAAACAAGGTAAACTTAGTAAAGATAGAGTAGATAAATTAAATGCAATAGGAATGGTTTGGGAACCAAAAAGAGGTAGTTTTAAAAATAATAATGAACAATGGAACAAAAAATATAAATTAGCCGCAGAGTATTTTCAAAAAAATGGTGATTTACAAATTCCTTATGATTATGAAATAGAAGGAATAAAATTAGGCGGATGGATTTATACTCAAAAAAAGATGTATATAAAGGGGGATTTATCAGAAAATCATTTTAAAAAATTAGATGCAATAGGAATGATTTGGGGCGATAAACAAATAAATCAAAATCTAAATAATAATCAATTTTATAAAGAAAGTATGATTGAAATTTTAGTATATAATTATGAAATTATTTGTTTGACAAATTTATTAATGTATATAAAATTAGATAATGTGAATATAATTGAAGCTAGAGAAATTGCCTATAAATTAAAAGATAAGTTGAAAAAAATATTAAATGAAAAAGCATATAACATTTTTATACTTTATTTATTAGGAATAAAAAATTCAAAAATAGCTGAATATTTTGATATCAAAGTATCAGAAGTAGAAAAAACAAAGCTATTTGTTTTTAAAGATATATTTGGACATAAAGAAATTCTTAATTTAATATATGAAAAAAATTTGATTTTAAAAAAACTATAATTTATAGTTTTTTTAAATAGGCTATCTTGCAAATAATTTTATTTAAAGTTATAATAATTTATATCAAGAAGGTGAAATTATGAGTAAAGTAAAAGAGATAACAGGAAGAGATATTGACTTTGGAAAATGGTATACCGATATTATTAAAAAAGCAGATTTAATAGATTATTCTTCTATGAAAGGCAGCATGATAATAAGACCATATGGTTACGCAATATGGGAAGAAATGGTGAAGATTTTAGATGCTAAGTTTAAAGAAACCAACCATGAAAATATTCAAATGCCAATGTTTATACCAGAAAGTTTATTAAATATAGAAAAAAATCATGTTGCTGGATTTGCACCAGAAGTTGCATGGGTTACTAGCGGTGGAAATGAACAATTAAATGAAAGAATCTGTGTACGTCCAACAAGTGAAGTATTATTTTGTGAACATTATAAAAAAATAATCAAATCATATCGAGATTTACCTAAATTATATAATCAATGGTGCACTATTGTAAGATGGGAAAAAACAACGAGGCCTTTTTTAAGAAGCAGAGAAATTTTATGGCAAGAAGGACATACAATGCATGAAACTGAAAAGGAAGCAAAAGAAGAAACAATTAGAATGTTAAAAATATATGAAGAATTTCAAAAAAAATATTTAGCAATGCCAGTAATTACAGGTAGAAAAACTGAAAAAGAAAAATTTGCTGGTGCTAATGCAAGCTATACAATAGAAGCAATGATGTATGATGGAGTAGCCTTACAAAATGGGACAAGTCATTATTTTGGCTCAGATTTTGCTAAAGCCTTTGGAATAGAATTTTTAAATAGAGATAATGTTTTACAAGCACCTTATCAAACATCATGGGGAGTGACAACTAGAATGATTGGTGGGCTTATAATGACACATGGTGATGATTCAGGATTAGTCTTACCACCTAAGATAGCTCCTATTAAAGTAATAATTATTCCTATTGGAAAAATAGAAGAAAATGATAAAATAAAAAATGTTATTGATAAAATTAGCGAAAAATTAAAAAAAGAAAATATTACATATAAAATTGATAATAGTGAAAAATCACCTGGTTTTAAATTTGCTGAAGCTGAAATAAAAGGTTATCCTGTTAGAATTGAAGTAGGAATGCGTGATTTAGAAAATGATGAAATTACTATAGTACGACGTGATACATTAGAAAAAATTAAATTTTCTAAAGATTTTGAAATTGATAAATTAAAACAATTATTCGATAATATCCAAAATGATATGTATCAAAAAGCATTAAAACGTCGTGATAGTATGATTCATATTGCAAATAATTATGAAGAATTTAAGGATATTGCTTCAAATAAACCAGGATTTATTAAAACAAATTGGTGTGGGAATGTTTTATGTGAAGATAAAATAAAGGATGATACTACTTTTAAATCACGTTGCATTATAGAAAATGAAAAAGTTAATGGGCCTTGTGTTGTATGTGGTCAAGAGGCAAAATATAAAATTTATTGGGGCAAACAATACTAAGCCTTTTTTTTATTTATAAATAAAAAAAAAGGTGATATAATTTAGATATGGAGGTCTTATGAAAAAAAATGAAGAGCAAAACATTAATAAAAAAAAGTTAAATGAAATATTAAATTTATCATCAAAAATTTTAAAGGTTTTTTATATTGTTATAATTGCTTGCGTTATATTTTTAATCACTATTTTAGCTAAGGAATTAAAAATTTTTGATTTTATTTTTACTATTATTAAAATATCTATGCCATTATTAATCGGATTTTTAATTGCATGGGTCTTTAATCCTATTGTTAATTATTTTGAAAAAAAGGGACTTAAAAGAATATTTGGAACATTGATTGTATTTTTCGGTTTGATTATTTTAATTGCGTTATTTTTACTTACGTTGATACCTATAATCAATACTCAGTTTAATGATTTAATTGGATCGATTCCAAGTATTTTTTCAAGATGCCGAGATTTAATTAACGATTTATTTTCTAATATTAAAAATTCTTTTTCTGGCTTCGATGTTGAGTCTATTAGGATTTCTATATTAGAAAACTTAGAAGGCTATATTAGGACTATTTCAATTAATTTACCTAATACAATTTTAAAAATTATTTCTGAATTAGTGTCAGGAATAGGATTTGTTTTTATAAGTATAATAATAGGATTTTATATGTTAGTTAATTTTAATTCGATTTCTAAATATTTCATATCTTTATTTCCAAAAAAATATCGTTATGAAATAGATGTCTTATTATCTAAGATAAGTAAACAATCATATAATTTTGTTAAAGGTACTTTAATTGTTTCAACAGCAATATTTATTGCATCTTCTATAGCTTTTGCAATTATTGGACTTAAAGCACCGCTATTATTTGGCCTTTTTTGTGGCATAACTAATATAATACCATATATAGGACCATATATTGGTGCAGTGCCTGCAGTTGTAGTAGGCTTAACACAATCTACTACAACAGGTATTTTAGTAGCTATTAGTATTTTTGTGATTCAACAATTAGATGGTAATTTTTTTACACCATATATCATGGGAAAAAAGATGCAATTACATCCAGTAACAATCATACTCGGTTTAATGTTATTTGGACATTTCTTCGGGATATTTGGTATGATTATTTCGACGCCTTTGATTGCATTATTAAAAATTTTGTTTAATTTCTTTATTCAAAAGTTTGATTTCTTTAACTATAATGATGAATATTTTGAGGATAAAAAACAAAAAAGCGTTATTATAGGAAGATTAAAAAATGGGAAATGATTTTAAAATATATTTAATTTGTGGTAAAGCTCATAGTGGTAAATCAACCATTGCCCAAATAATTAAAAATTACTTTTTAGAAAAAAATAAAAAATTTATAATAACTGAATATTCAAAATATTTAAAATTATATGCTCATGAAATTTTAGATTGGAATTACGATGAAAAACTAAAACCACGAGCTTTTTTACAAGATTTAGGTATAGTAATTCGAGAAAATATAAGCTTAGATAATTTTTTTGTCAATAGAATTATGGAAGATATAAAAGTTTATCAAAAATTTTGTTCTGGTGTTATTATATCTGATGTGAGATTTCCTGAAGAGATAGAGGCTTTAAAGAAAAATTACCCATTTGTTTGTTCAATTTTAGTACAAAGTGAAAATGAACAAAGCACATTAAATGAAAAGGAAAAAAAACATATTTCAGAACAAGCATTAAACAATTATCATTCTTTTGATTATAGAGTAAAAAATGATGATTCAATTTCTAAATTGAAAGAAAAAATTATAAAAATAATAAAGGAGTAGTTTTATGAATTTAAAAGATTTATATATCGATTTTTTTAAAAGTAAAGGACATAAACAAATACCATCTGCCCCAGTAGTTCCTGAAAATGATCCATCAGTTTTATTTAATACAGCTGGAATGCAACCATTGATACCTTATTTAATGGGACAGAAGCACCCTTATGGTACTAGAATATGTAATTATCAAAAATGTTTAAGAACAAATGATTTAGATAATATAGGGGATACTTATCATCATACTTTTTTTGAAATGTTAGGAAATTGGTCATTGGGCGATTATTTTAAAAAAGAATCTATTACTTGGAGTTTTGAATTTTTAACCAAAGTTTTAAATATTCCAAAAGAAAAGCTTGCTGTAACAGTCTTTGCTGGAAATGATAATATTGATGAAGATAAAGAATCAATCAGCATATGGAAATCTTTAGGCATCCCATCTGAAAAAATCATTAAGACTAAAAATGATAATTTTTGGATTGCGGGGGAAACTGGACCTTGTGGCCCAGATACAGAGATTTTTTATTTTCGCAGCGATGAAGCTGTTCCTAATTTTTTTGACCCGAATGATGAAAGATGGGTAGAAATATGGAATAATGTTTTTATGCAATATAATAAAATAAATGAAAATACCTTTATCGATTTGCCAAATAAAAATGTTGATACTGGAATGGGTGTTGAGAGAATGGTAGCAATTCTTGAAGGAGTAGATGATAATTATAAATCTTCTTTGTGGTTACCAATAATATCCAAGATTGAAAAAATTTCTAATAAATCGTATCTCGGTAACGAAAAAGAAATGAGAATAATAGCTGATCATATACGAAGTGCGGTTTTTATTGCCGGTGATAAATCGGGCATTAAACCATCTAATACAGATCAAGGTTATATTTTGAGAAGATTAATTCGAAGAGCCATTCGCTATGCTAAAAAAATAGACATAAATATAAATTCAAATTTTATATCTGAAATTGCTATTGAAATAATCCATATTTATGAAAAATATTATTCTGAATTAAAAGAAAATAGAGAAACAATATTAGAAGTTTTAGAAAATGAAAAAAATAAATTTAATAAAACTTTGGAAAAAGGTTTAAAAGAATTTGAAAAATCTTTAAATTATATAAAAAACAATAAAATAGATGCCATTACTGCTTTTAAATTATATGATACATATGGTTTTCCAATTGAATTGACTGAAGAAATTGCAAAGGAAAGAAATATAATCGTGGATACTATTGGATTTAAAGAAAAATTTAAAGAACATCAAGAAAAATCACGAACTGCGTCTGCTGGAAAATTTAAAGGCGGTCTTGCTAGCGATGGAGAAATGGAAATTAAATACCATACAGCCACTCATTTATTAAATGCTGCTTTAAAACAAATTGTATCTAAAGATGTTCATCAAAAGGGAAGTAATATTACTTCAGAAAGAATGCGTTTTGATTTCTCATGTGATCATAAACTTACCGAAGATGAAAAAAATAAAGTTGAAAAACTTGTTAATAAATGGATTCAAGAAGGACACGATGTAATAAAAACAGAGATGACAAAAGAAGAAGCTATAAAATCGGGAGCAGAATGTATGTTTATTGAGAAGTATCCAGATATAGTTACAGTCTATTCTATTGATAATCTTTCTCGTGAATTATGCGGTGGACCACATGTTAAAAATACTTCGGAATTAGGAGAATTCATTATCATAAAAGAAGAATCTTCATCTGCTGGAGTTAGAAGAATAAAAGCAATATTGAAATAATAGCTATATATTTGTAAAAAAAAAGATTATTTGTTAAAATTATATTAGGTGATACTATGAAAAATAGAAAGAGAAATTTAATTATTATGATAGTTGTATTAACATTAGTAATTGCAATTAGTACAATTGGTATTACTTATGCATATTTTATTGTAAATAAAGAACAAACAACACCACAAACTATAACAAGTGGCACCTTTGAGATTACTTTTAATGGAACTAATCAAATATATTTAGAAAATACTTATCCTATGAGCGATTCGTCTGGACAAAATACTGATCCATATACTTTTACAATAAAAAATACAGGGGATTATGATGCATGTTATCAAGTTAGTTTACGAAATGATGCAGAGGGCGATCCAGATGCGTTGACTGAAAGTCAGCTTAAATATTCAATCGATAGTAATTCCCATATATTAACTGATTTTAATAACAATTCTGCTTTTTTTGGCACATTAAAACCCAATGCTACTAAAACATATACATTGCGTGTTTGGATTAACGAAAATGAAACTTTGGCCACAGCTGGATATAAATATTTTTGGGCTTCAATTATTGTTGATGCAAGTAATTGTAATTCGTAGTAATTAGAGATTTTCTCTTTTTTTTATGTAAAAAAAATAGTATAATTTAAACAAGGAAAGTGGTAACATGAGTTGTTCAATTAAAAAAGATTATAATATAAAGTTACAATCTAAAATAGATGATTATTTAACACCAGATTATGTTTTTATTCCATACAATTCGAACGTTAAATTAAAAGTAAATAATAATGATTATATTTATAAAAATATGCATATTTTAGATTATGAAGATAAAAAAATTTTTAGTAGTGTAAGTGGAAAATTTGTAGGTACTAAAAAAATGATGGTCGAAAATGGTAAAATACTTAATTGTTTAGTAATTGAAAATGATTTCAAAGAGAAGCTTCAAAGAAGATCTGGGGTAAAAAAAGACATTAATGCTTATTCTGTTGATAAAGTTTTAGAAATTATTAATAATTATGGTATTTATGAAGAGAAAAATAATGTTAGTGAAATACTAAAAAAACATATAGGAGAAGAAGTTTTAATTATTAACACCATTGAATCAGAACCGTATATAGCATCTGAATTGTTTTTAACTTCTAAATATATTTATGAAATATTAGAAACATTAGATGCTATTATGCAAATTTTTCATTTTAAAAAATGTATGTTTATTATAAAAAATAATGCTAATGAAATTATAACTAAATCAATTGACTATATTGGGACGTTTCCTAATATTGATTTAAAATTGGTAGAGGATATTTACCCAATTGATAATTACGCTATTTTAAAAAATTATTTAAAATTAAAAAAAGGGTGTGTACTTAAAAGTTCTACTATATATGAAATATATTTAGCTTTGAAAAGAAGTTTATCTGCTACTGAAAAATTAATAACTATAAGCGGCGATGGAATTAAAAATCCTAAGGTAGTTAATGCTAAAATTGGATCATCAATAAAAAATATAATTAATGATTTAATTAAAATAAAAGATGAAGATAATTTAATATTTATTGCTAATGGACTTTTGAGCGGCAATGAAATTGATATAAATAGTTTAATTGTAACTCCTTTATTAAACGGAATAATTATAAAGAAAAAAGAAAAAATTATGTCGACAGAATGTATTAAGTGTGGGCAATGTTATTTTAATTGTCCAGTAAAAATAAATCCAGTATTACTTCTAAATAATAAAAAAACGGATATAAGTAAATGTCTACATTGTGGATTGTGTTCTTATATATGTCCTGCACATATAAATTTAAATAAATATTTAGAAAAGAGTGAAAAAGAATGAAAGGCCCTTTTATAACTACAGATAATGATATAAAAAAATATAATATATATTTATTATTAGCTTTAGTACCTTTAATAATATATGGATTTTATAAAAATGGTATTTATTTATTTTTAAATAATTATATAAATTTTATGCAAATGTTTAAGCCGATTATATTAATACTGGGTTCCTTATTAATAAATATATTAATTCAAAAAATAATTTTAAAAGAAAAAAATATATGGAATAACATTAATTTATTAGATGGTGTAATAATAAGTATGGTAATAATGCCACAAGTAAATATTATAGTATTTTGGTTATTATATTTGATTTTTGAATTTTTATTTTTATTTTTAAATAAAAAATTTAATATGAATAATATTGCTTTTTGTAAATTATGTTTATTAATTATTTTTCTATATGTAATGAAATATAATTATTTAAATGAATTTGAAATGAGTAATAATTATACTGGTTCATTTAAAAGTCTATTTTTTGGTAGCGTAAGTGGCGGAATGTGTAGTACTTGTAATTTTATAATAATTATATCTTGGATATTTTTATCAACAAATCCTCTTTATAAAAAAGAAATTTCTTTATTTATGATTATTACTATGGCTTTGTTATGTTTTGTTAATTTTATAATTTCACCAAATTTAACTAAATCTTTTTTACCACTATTTTCATATTCAACTTTATTTTGTGCAATATTCATATCTCCTCATATGAAATCGAGTCCTTATTTAAAAACAAGTAAAATAATATATGGTATTTTATGTGGAGTGATAAGTTATATATTGATTATCACAACAAAAAGTTTTATTTCGGTTATTTTGAGTATTTCTATTTTGTCGTGTTTTGCAAATTTTATAGATAATTTTGTTCAAAAATTGTCATATTTGAATAAAAATTAAAGTTTTTAGTAAAAAAATAAAGATAAAAAAAGGAAATTAGCATGTTACTTCGAATATATAAATATAGAAGGGCGTGTTTTTTTATGTCGAACAATGAAGCTATAAACAATATAAGAACACAAGCAAATATTGTTGATATAATTGGCAGCTATATAAATATAAGTAAAAAAGGAAGTAATTATTTTTGTATTTGTCCTTTCCATGATGATCATTCACCAAGTATGAGCATTTCTGAAAGTAAACAAATATATAAATGTTTTTCATGTGGAGCGGCCGGTAATGTTTTTACATTCGTAAAAGAATACGAAAATGTTACTTATCAAGAAGCGGTATCAATAGTTGCTGATAAAATTGGTATTACTTATAATAATAAATTTAAAGTTGCAGAAAATATTAAATATAAAAAAGAATATGACATATATTCCTTAGCTACCAAATATTATCAAAATAATTTAAAGACTGAAATAGGAAAAAAAGCATTAAAATATTTAAAAGAAAGAGGACTTAATGAAGAGGTAATTGAGGAATTTAAAATTGGTGTTAGCTTAAATGATAAATTCGCGTTGACAAATATCTTTTTAAACAAAAAGATACCAATTTCTGATTTAGAAGAATTAGGATTAATTTCAAAATACGATGGACAAGCCCATGATATATTTGTTAATCGAATTATGTTCCCTATAGTAAATAACGAAGGATTTATAGTTTCTTATAGTGCTAGAATATATAATAATGAAGAGACTTCTAAATATATTAATACAAAAGAAACAAAAATTTTTAACAAAGGGTCTATATTATATAATTTATATAATGCAAAAAAGCACATTAAAAAAGCAAACTTTGTAATTTTAGTGGAAGGACAAATGGATGCTATTAGATTGTCCTCAGTTGGAATCAAAAATGTTGTTGCCTTAATGGGTAGTGCATTAACTGATAAACAAATTAATTTGCTAAAGAAATTAAATGTTCCAGTTTATCTTTCTTTAGACAATGATGAAGCAGGCCAAAAAGCAACATTAACAAATGGAAACTTATTAAATGAAAATCAAATAGAAACGTTTGTAATAAGCTTTAGTGATTATAAAGATCCCGATGAATATATTAAAAACATGGGGAAGGATGCTTATATTCGAAATATCAAAAATAAAAAATCTTTTTTTGAATATAAGATTAATAATTTAAAAAGTAAAAAGAACTTAAATAGTACAAATGAACTTGCATCATATATTAATGAAGTTCTTAGTTATGTAGTTTCTGAAAATGATGAAATATTAAAAAATCTTACTATTAATAAATTAAGTACAGATTATGGCATCGATAAGAAAATATTAAATGAAAAATTAGCGAATTTAAAGCCAATTAAAATAAAAAAAATAACTGAAGAAAAAGTAAAGCATAATGATAAGAAGAAATTGAATAAATATGAAAAAGCAATAGATGCAATAATTTATTTTATGTGTAGTGATCCTATATATATAAAAATGTATGAAAAAAAATTAGGATATATTCCTAATAAAACATATTTAAGTATTATAAATGATATTTTATATTTTTATGAGGTTAATAAATATATTAATATAGCCGATTTTATAACATTTATTTCTTTAAAAAATAAAAATGTGGATATATTAAATAATATAGTAGCAAATTCTAATGAATTAGTTATAAATGAAAATGAAATGGAAGGATATATAAAAATAGTCAAGGAAGATATAAAAAATAAAGAAATTGCAGAATTAAAGAAAAAATTAAAAAATGAATTGGATTTTGATAAAAAGATTGCGTTAGCAGAAAAAATAACAAAAATAAAAAAAGGAAGTGTTTAATATGGTAAATGAAATTAAAAGTTTAGAAGAAAGAAAAAATGATTTATTAAAATTAGGAAAAGAGAAAGGTTTTATAACTTTTGAACAATTAGCAGAAGCGTTAAAAGGGTTAGATATTGATTCTGACACAATGGATGATTTATATAATTTTTTAGTTGAAAATCAAATAGATGTAGTAAGTGAAGAGGATGATGATAGCTCTAGTGCTAAGGGCGAGACAATTATTTTAGACGATGCAGCTATTACAAAGGATGTCAATATAAATGATCCAGTTCGTATTTATTTAAAAGAAATAGGACGAATTAGTTTATTATCCTCTGAAGAAGAATTAAATCTTTCTATGAGGGTTGCTGATGGAGATGAAGAAGCTAAAAAAATATTAGCGGAATCAAATTTAAGACTAGTTGTATCCATTGCCAAACGATATGTAGGACGTGGATTACTGTTTTTAGATCTTATTCAAGAAGGAAATATAGGTTTAATGAAAGCAGTTGAAAAATTCGATTACGATAAAGGTTATAAATTTAGTACATATGCGACTTGGTGGATTCGTCAAGCAATTACTAGAGCTTTAGCTGATCAAGCTAGAACTATTCGTGTTCCTGTTCATATGGTGGAAACAATTAATAAAATGGCAAGAATTCAAAGACAAATGACATTGGAATTAAATAGAGAACCATCTGAAGAGGAAATAGCCAAAAAAATGGGTATTAGTATTGATAAAGTGCGTGAAGTAATAAAAATAAGTCAAGACCCTGTTTCACTAGAAACACCGATTGGAGAAGAAGATGATTCTCATTTAGGAGATTTTATTAAAGATACTTCCAGTATGGGACCAGAAGAATATGCTACTAATGAAATTTTAAAAGAGGAAATAAAAAATGTTTTAATGACATTGCAACAAAGAGAACAAGAAGTTTTAGAGCTTAGATTTGGTCTTGTAGATGGAACTAACCATACTTTAGAAGAAGTAGGGAAAAGATTTAATGTAACTCGTGAAAGAATACGACAAATCGAAGCAAAGGCATTAAGAAAATTACGTCATCCATCACGCGCTAAGAAATTAAGGGATTTTTTAGGTGATTAGTTCAAGATTACAAAGTATTGCATCATTGATTGATGCTGATGATAAAATAATTGATATTGCTTGTGATCATGCACTTCTTGATATTTATTTAGTTAAAGAAAAAAAAATTAAAGATATTATTGTTTCAGACATTCTAAATAGTGCTTTAAATAACGCGAAAAAAAATATTAAGAAATACAATTTAGAAAAATATATAACTCCTATTTTAAGTGATGGATTACAAAATATTAATACCGAAAATAAAAATACAATCATAATTTCTGGCTTAGGAACAAAAAGTATTATAGGTATTCTTAGAAATATAGATAAGCATAAATCAATTAATAAATTAGTTATACAAGCAAATAATGATCATTATTATTTAAGAAGTTTTATTGTTAAAAAAAAGTTTTATATTGAAAATGAAGTAGTAGTAAAAGATAATAATAAAGAATATATAACAATTGTATTTAAAAAAGGGAAAAAAAGGTATTCATATAAAGAATTAATGTTTGGGCCTATACTTATAAAAGAAAAGAGTAATATTAATTATTTTTTAAATTTATTAAAAAATTTGGAATTAATTAATAATAAAATACCAAAATTTACGTATGGTAAAAAATACTTAAGCAAAAAAATTAAAATTCTAAAAAATATATTAAAAAAATTACAAAGGATATGATATTAATGAGTAGTATTAAAAGATTTAGTCCGGATTACCGATTTGGGTTAAATTCGAACCAAATAGAACAACGTTATAAACAGAATTTAGTTAATTATGATAATCAACCTAAAACAAAAAGTATAAAAGAAATTATCGCAACTAATATATTTACTTATTTTAATTTTATTAATATCATTTTAGGAGCTGCAATTATTTTAACAGGAATATTTAGTGGCAAATTATTATATTCACTTAAAAATTGTTTGTTTATGGGGGTTATTTTTTCTAATACAATAATTAGTATTGTAGAAGAAATTTTATCAAAAAAAACAATTGATAAATTATCTGTTTTATCTGAAACAAAGATTTGTGCTATTAGAGATAAAGAAAAGAAAGAAATTCATATTGATGAAATAGTACTAGATGATATAATTTTTTTACAAAATGGAAATCAAGTAGTTGTTGATGCTATTATTGAAAATGGAAAAGTAGAAGTAAATGAATCCTTTATAACAGGGGAAGAAGATCCGGTTTTTAAAAAAAAGGGTGACTTAATACTTTCTGGCAGTTTTATAGTAAGTGGTTCATGTTATGCAAAAGTTGAACATATTGGTGACTTAAATTATATATCTAAAATTTCTAGTGAAGCAAAATATTTGAAAAAAGCTAACTCAATAATTATGGATTCGTTTGAAAAAATACTTAAAATTATTTCAATAATTATTATACCAATAGCCATTATTATGTTTATTAGTCAATATTTTGTAACAAATGGGAGTATTTCTAGTTCAATATTTGCAACTGTTGCATCATTAATAGGAATGATTCCTGAGGGATTAATTTTATTAACTAGCTCTGTAATGGCAGTTAGTGTTATAAGACTTTCACGTTATAAAGTTTTAGTTCAAGAATTATATTGTATTGAAACATTAGCTAGAGTAGATACAATATGTTTGGATAAAACTGGAACATTAACTGAAGGTAAAATGCGTTTAGTTGATATAAAAATAGTAAATAAAAATAACAAAGATAATATTAGTGAAATCTTAAATGCCATTGTATGTTCTACTAATTCTTTTAATTCTACTTTCAAAGCAATTAAAGAAGTTTACAATAAAAATAATACCTGGAAGTTAGAAAAAAGTATTGAATTTTCATCATCTAGAAAATTTTTAGCATATAAATTCAAAAATAAACAAACATTTTATTTAGGAGCACCTGATATTTTATTAAAAGATCAATATAATAAATATGAAAAAATAATTAATAAATATAGTAAGGATTATCGAGTACTTGCTCTTGCTAGCAAAAAAGATTTACAAGAAAACCCAAAAAATTTAAAATTATTGTGTTTTATATTAATTGAAGACGTAATAAGAAAAGAGGCATATAAAACAATTAATTATTTTAAAAAAAATAATGTCGATGTTAAAATTATTTCGGGCGATAATATAAATACAGTTTTAAAAATTGCTAAAAGAGTAGGATTAAATAATTTAAAAGGAATAGATGTCTCTAATTTAAGCAAAGAAAAATTAGCAGATAGTGTATTTGATTACGACATTTTTGGTAGGGTAAAACCTGAACAAAAAAAATTAATTATAAAAACTTTACAAAATAAAGGACATATTGTTGGAATGACTGGAGATGGGGTAAATGATGTTCTTGCTTTAAAAGAAAGTGATTGTAGCATTGCTTTAGCTAGTGGTAGTGAAGCTGCAAGAAATGTAAGTAAGTTAGTTCTCTTAGATTCTAATTTTGATTCTTTACCAAAAATCGTTGCGGAAGGAAGAAGAACTATTAATAATATAGGTAGAAGTGCTTCCCTTCTTATAGCAAAAACAGTTTATACTATGTTATTAATATTATTTTGTGTATGTATTAGAAGTAAGTATTTTTTCATTCCAATCCAACTAACGCTGATTACTGGGGTGACAATTGGCATACCATCTTTTATATTAGCATTAGAATCTAATAAAGAAATAATAAAGGGTAATTTTCTTTTAAAAATAATAGGTAGAAGCTTACCTGCTGCTTTAACGGTCTTTTTTAATATCATAATTGTCACATTAAGTAAATTTATATTAAATATTAATTATGAAACTATAACAACTTTAGCTGTTTATTTAACTGGAATGACAGGATTTATATATTTATTTAGAATATGCAAGCCTTTTAATGTTTTAAGAACAGCATTATTCATGTTTTTGACATCTGTATTTATTATTTCAATTTTATTTTTCTATAAATTCTTTAATTTAGTAAAAATTAATTTAACCATTATAGTTATATTTATATTACTAAGTGTATTTTCTTATTTTATATTTAATAAATTAAACGATTTTATAAATAAGAAAATAAAAAAATTTTCATTAAAAAAACACTCAAATTAATGATGTGTTTTTTTTGATTTAAATTACTCTGGTATAAAATTTTTAATATACTCATTATAAGCTTTATAATCGATAAGCTTTTTCTTTGGTTTATATTTATCATTTTTTTTATCTAAAAATCTTTGTATTAAATATTCAGTAAAATATGGATTTCTAACTAGTAATGGTCCTATTAAATAAGTTCCAAAAAAGTTTTTATATAAATAACCTTCTTTATTAGAGTTCGGTTCATATCCTACACCAAATGTTATATTAAATAAACTATTATTTACATTTTTTATAATCGTATTACGATTTTGAAACCCAATGATATATTTATTTAAATTATTAAATTTGGCATAAGTTTCTCCAACTATTCTAAAATCAATAGTTTCTACATTATAATCAAAAATATTTAAAAGCTTATCCTTTGTATTATCTAAATATTTAATTTCTTTGCCAAAAAGTTCATAAGAATTACCAGTTGCAATAAACATTTTATTATTTTCAATAGCTTTTTTAATGTTTTTTTGATATTTTTTAATATCTTTTAAAACAATTTGAAAGTTTAAAGCAGATACAGATCCCAAATAATATATATCATATTTTTCAAAATCTATATTATCATTAACTGTTAAGAAATGAACTATTGGATTTATACCTCGGTTTTCAAAATGTTTAACTAGGGCTTTTATATTACCGTTTTCACCATATAAATTCATTAAATCATAGTATAAATATGCTATTTTAACTTTCATAATTTTTCTCCTTTTAATAATTTTAAAATATTATCACTCATATCAAAACAAACCATTGTAAATATTGTTCCTTTAGTTTTCTTTTCGATAATGTTAAGTAAATTATTTAAATCATCTACTAAAATTAATTTATTATTATCAATTCCAGCATAATTTAATCTAGTAGCAACATCTAGTCTAAATCTTCCTATACAAACGATTTTATCAATTGAATCATCATTTAACATTTCAAAATTTACATCATATAACCATGAAATATCATTAAATCTATATCTTCTTGAAACATTATCAAAACCTAAAATAATAGTTTTTTTATCTTTGTAATCCATAATATATTTAATAGTTTGATAATAACTAAGAGAATTTTCATTTTTACTTTCCATCATATTGAGTTCTCGATTAAATATATTATATATATTCCCACGTTTTGGTTTAATGTAATCTTTATTTAAACTTTCTAGAATCACATTGTTATTTATCTTAAGATAGTCACACAATGCATAAGCAGCAAGTTCATAATAAACAGCATACAAAACATTTTTATTTAAATAAATTGGGATGCCGTTTATTTTCATTTCTTGTTTAATCAAAGATATATTGGTTGCTTCATAATCTACTTTTCCTCTTTTAAAATCACAATTAGGACAACTATAGTTTCCTAAATGACCATAATGATAAAAAGCATAATTTAATTTAGTATGACATTTAGGACAATAAGCATTATCAACGTTATTAAGTAGTGGTTTTTTAGTTGATGAATTATTTTTACCCATCCCATAAGTTATTATTTTTCCTTTGAAAGAAGTAGTTATTTTATTTACTAAAGGGTCATCAGCATTTATAATTAATGTTGTGTTAATATCTATACAGTCAAATATTTCTTGATATATTATTTCTGGCGCACCGCTACGTGATGGTTGATCTCGGGTAATATTGGTAACTACTAAATGGGTTAAATGTTTTTTATTAAAAGCAAGTTTTATATGTCTTTCATCTATTTCTACTAATAAAACATCTTTTTTAAATTTACCAAAAATAGTAGAATTTTGTAAAACTAAGGATGTAACGCCATATATTCCATTGGATCCAAATTGATTATAACTAACACTTAATCCAGCATTTCTTAAAATATGAGCAATAACACTTGTTGTTGAACCTTTGCCTGCACTACCTGTAACAGCTATAACATATTTTGGATACTTAATTTTATCTAAAATAAAATTATCAGCATCATAAGCTATTTTTCCAGGAAAAACGGTTGCGTTTTTGCCTAAAATTTTAAGAATAAATGTAGATAATTTTACTAGAATAATTAATATAATTTTTTTCATTAAAATTTACACCTCAAAAAAATTATATCATGTATTAAAATTTTTTTTAATATTTATATAAAAAAAATTTATATTTAAAAAATGTTTGTTGCATATGCAACATTTTTATTTATTTTATTATGTTATGATTTTTATGCATTTAAAGGAGGAATATAAATGAAAACTGAATGGGAAGGGTTTAATAAAGGAATATGGTGTAACGAAATAAATATAAGTGATTTTATTAAAAAAAATTATACTTCATTTGAAGGAAATGAGGATTTTTTAGAATCTAAAACAATTAAAACTACAAAAGTATGGAATAAATGTGAAAATTTATTAAAAGAAGAACTAAAAAAACGAGTTTTAGATATTGATGTCGATCATATGTCTGGAATTAATGCCTATGATGCTGGATACATAGATAAAGAAAATGAGGTCATTTTTGGACTTCAAACTGATAAACCGCTAAAAAGAATAGTAAATCCTTATGGAGGAATTCGAATGGTTTATCAGGAGCTTGAAGCTTATGGATATAAATTGAATAAAAATGTAGATAAATATTTCAATGAATTCAGAAAAACGCATAATGATGGAGTGTTTGATGCTTACACCAAGGAAATTAGAAAAGCTAGACACGTAGGACTTTTAACAGGACTTCCTGATGCATATGGTCGTGGGAGAATTATTGGCGATTATAGAAGAATTGCATTATATGGTATAGATTATTTGATGAAATCTAAAAAAGACGAATGGGATAATATGGAAATAAAAGAAATGAGCGAAGATATTATAAGACTTCGTGAAGAATTATCTATGCAATATAAAGCATTAAATGAAATAAAAACAATGGCTAAAACTTATGGATTTGATATTTCTAATCCTGCAACAAATTCTAAAGAAGCAGTACAATGGCTATATTTTGGCTATTTAGCTTCTGTTAAAGAAAATAATGGTGCTGCAATGAGTTTAGGAAGAGTAGATGCTTTTTTAGATATTTATATTAATAGGGATTTAGAAAATGGCATTATAAATGAAAAAGAAGCTCAAGAATTAATAGATCAATTCATTATAAAATTAAGACTTGTTAGACATTTAAGAACGCCAGATTATGATGAATTATTTTCTGGTGATCCAACATGGGTTACGTGTTCAATTGGTGGAATAACTAATGAAGAGGATAATATGGTAACTAAGACTTCTTATAGGATTATCCACACATTAAGTAATTTAGATCCAGCTCCAGAACCTAATATGACCATTTTATGGTCAGAAAAATTACCGGAAAATTTCAAAAAATATTGTGCTAAAATGAGCATTAAAACTGATGCACTTCAATATGAAAATGATGATCTAATGCGTCCTTCTATGGGAGATGATTATGCAATTGCTTGTTGTGTGTCTTCCATGCGTGTAGGCAAAGATATGCAATTTTTTGGTGCAAGATGTAATTTAGCTAAAACTTTATTATATTCTATTAATGGTGGAATAGATGAAATAAAAAGAGAATTGGTAATTCCAGGTTTTGATAAAATGCTTGATGAAGTACTTGATTATAATAAAGTTAAAAAATCATATTTTAATATGATTGAAAAAGTCGCAAAAATATATAGTGATGCAATGAATATTATTCATTATATGCATGATAAATATGCTTATGAAGCTGGACAAATGGCATTACATGATACTAATGTAAATAGATTAATGGCTTATGGGGTTGCTGGACTTTCAGTAGCAGCTGACTCTCTTTCAGCAATTAAATATGCTAAAGTAAAGCCGATTCGTGATAAAGAAGGAATTACAATTGATTTTGAAATCGAAGGAGATTATCCAAAATATGGAAACGATGATGATAGAGTAGATAACATAGCTAAAGAAATATTAAATAAAATTTATTCAGAATTAAAAAAACATAAATGTTATCGGAATGCCATTCCTACTATGTCAGTACTAACCATAACATCAAATGTTGTTTATGGCTCTAAAACTGGTGCGACACCAGATGGAAGAAAAGCAGGTGTTCCTTTTGCTCCAGGTGCTAATCCAATGCATGAAAGAGATATAAATGGAGCCATAGCATCTTTAAATTCTGTAGCAAAACTTGAATGGGAAAAATGCTGTAAAGATGGTATCTCAAATACTTTTTCCATAATTCCTTCTGCTTTAGGTATTAATCTAAATGAACAAATAAATAATTTAGTTACATTAATAGATGGATATTTTAGTCAAAAAGCACATCATTTAAATGTTAATGTTTTAGACAAAGAAACTTTAATCGATGCAATGGAAAACCCAGAAAAATATCCGCTTTTAACAATAAGAGTATCTGGTTATTCTGTAAGATTTAATCGTCTTACTCGTAAGCAACAAGAGGAAGTTATTTCAAGAACTTTCCATAAAAAAATATAATGAAAAAAGCTTCAGTTAATAGTATTGAAACATTTGGATTAGTTGATGGTCCTGGAATAAGAACAGTAATTTTTTTAAATGGTTGTAATTTAAGATGTAAATATTGTCATAACCCGGAAATGTGGAAATTTGCTAAAAAAAATTATTCTAGTGACGAATTGGTCGCAAAAATAATTCGTAATAAGCCATACTTTAAAAATAATGGAGGAGTTACTTTTTCTGGAGGAGAACCATTAATTCAATACGACTTTTTAAAAGAAATTTGTCAAAAATTAAAAAAAGAAAATATTCATGTTGCAATTGATACTGCTGGAATCTGTTATGGAAATTATAAAAAAATTTTTAAATATGTAGATTTAATACTTTTAGATATAAAACATATTACAAAAGAAGGATTCATTAATATTACTTGTAAAGACGAATTTGATAAATTTATCGAATTTATAAATGAACTTAATAAAACAAATATTGAAGTATGGATTAGACAAGTCATTATTCCAGATGTTAACGATAATATAAAATATATTAATAACCTTGCTAAATTTATTAAAAATAATTTTAAAAATGTTAAAAGAATCGATTTTTTGCCTTATCATAAATTAGGAAATGAAAAGTATGAAAGTTTAAAAATACCTAATCCTTTTAAAGAAAAAGATGAGATGAATAAAGAAAAATGTAATGAGTTATATCAAGAATTTTTAAAAATTTATTTAAAATAAAATAAATACAACACTTGAAGTGTTGTATTTATCTTATTTGTTTTTTTATTAATTTAGCATGAACTACAATCCTTTCACCCATATTATTTTTACATGTTGATAAAGTAATAACATTGTCATTGGCATCGACTATTGTGTCAATTGGAGCAATATTTCTTTTTTTCATAGTATTAATCCATTTTAATTTATCATCTTTTGAATCAAAATTTGTAGTTATATAATAGCTCTCACTTTCTATTGTATAAATCGAAAATATTTGGTATATCATATTTTCTTTAGGTGTAGATAACCATATAACATAATTATCTTTGTTATTTTGCCATGATTTTGTCAATGCGTTTTTTAAAGAGCCAAATATTGTATTATTAATTCTACCATGACCATAAATAATGGTATTATCACTTAAGTTATTTATGTTATTGCGATAATCCATAAAAACCCATCCAGCGTTATTTTTACTTTTATCAAAGGCGTGGTTTAAGTAATAAGAATTATCTTTAGCTTGTACGACCGGATAATTAATATTAGTACTTTTCATATGTATAAAAGCTACAGTATCATTATTTTTCTTTAACAAATCATCAAAATCAACTTCATAAAATGGCATATCGATGTAATACCAATAATCATTTTTTTTATTCTCTGGCGGATTAACTAGTTCTTCTTTATTTTTTATATTTGTTTTAACCTCTTTTAATTTTGTTTGATTTGTTGTTTTTTCTAATTTTTGAATTTTTTTATTATCATCATACCATTTATATAATTTAAAAAAAGAGAATATAAAAATAAAACTAAAAAATATTAAAAATAAATAATAAACCCAACGACGTAATTTTCTTTTTTTTCTTTTCTTTTTATTACTACTATTTGAATTTATATATGTTTTCTCTAAAGCTTTTTTGATATCTCTAATATCTAGTTTTTCTCTATCAATAATAGTTGTATTGATATTTTTTTCTTTGTTTAATTTAGAACTGTTATCTTCATAACTATATAAATCATTATTATACTTTTTAATGTTTAAATTTTTTTTGTTTTTTTTTCGATATGAATTTGCCATTTTATTCACCTCAATTGTATTAATTGTAACATTTTAAATAAAAGAAGTAAATTTACTTAATTCGTCAAAATATTACATTTAATTTATAATCATTTTAAAATTAAGAAATATAAAAAATTATAATAAATTAATTTTATATATATAATTAATTATTATTTTTTAATTTTAAATCCCAAATAGCTTTTTATTTTTTTAGGTTCTTTAAAAATTTGTAATGATATAATTTTATCAGCTAAGCTTACGATCCAGCTTTCTTTGAATTTTGGTAATTTTTTATTTAGTGGAAACATATGACTTTTAATTATATTTTCAATTTTTTTATTTATATAATCTGGATAAAAATATGAAGCATTTAAATATGCATCATTTGCATGAGTAAAACCATGTTTTTGAAAAAATTTCTTTTTAATCTGATTATCTTGCCATGGATTTCTATAAAAATCGTGTAATAATCCACCAATAGCTGCATCCTTATAATTTAATTTAAATTTTTTAGCAATTTTATAAGCTAAAATAGAGACAGCTAAGCTGTGATCATATACAGAAATTTCACCATGATGAGCGTATTTTTTCCTTTTTATAAATTCATTGCTTTTTAAAATAGGATTTATAATATTATAAAATTCGTTTAAATCATTTTTTTTATCTATTTTTTTCATAAAGTTTCTCCTAAACTAATTATAATTAATATTTAAAATAAATCAATATAATAATAGCCAAAAATTTATTTTTGATAATAATATATTATTTTTTGTAAAAAAAATAAGAAGTTTTTATTAATATAGTAATTTTACAAAATTTAGATATATTGCTAAATTAAAATTGGTGATGTTTATAAATAATCAAAAATTGAAAAAAGCAAATGAACTTTTAGATAACGTCTTAGGTTATTCGCTTGATAAATATCAAAGAATAGCTATTTTAAATAATGATTTAAGGTGCTTAATAATAGCTGGTGCTGGTAGTGGAAAAACATTGACTATTATTGGAAAAATTATGTATCTTGTTAAAATACTGAATATTAAAGAAGAGGATATTTTAACAATTTCTTTTACTGCTGAAACAGTTAAAAGTTTAATTGAAAAATTAAAAAGTATAAATTTTTTAAATGTAGATGTGATGACTTTTCATAAACTAGGATTAAATATTATTAGAACGTTTAATAAATCAATAAAAATATCTAATGAAAATATTTTAAAATATAGTGTTTATGAGTATTTAGAAAATTTAATTTTTCAAGATTTTTATTCTTTTAATCAAATGTGTAAATACTTAAAAATTTATGGTCCATATAAATTAAAAATTAAAAAATATAAAAGAATATATCAAACTCAGAAAAACCAAATATCTACATTATTTATTCGTTTTATTAGTTTATATAAATCAAATAACTATTCTAATTTCAATTTAAAAAAACTGAGTAAAAAAGAGAAATCATTTTTTTATATTGCTTTAAAAATATTAAAAATATATGAAAATGAAAATTTAGCAAATAATTCAATTGATTTTAATGATATGCTTAATAAAGCTAGTAATTATGTATTAAAATTTGGTATAAAAAAGAATTATAAATATATAATCATTGATGAATTTCAAGATACGTCTTTTTCTCGTTACAATTTAATAAAAAGTATTGTAGATAAACTTAATTGTCATTTGATTTGTGTAGGTGATGATTATCAAGCAATATATGGATTTACAGGTTGCAATTTAGATATTTTTATTAATTTTGAAAAATATTTCGGAAGTTATAAAACATATTATATACCTATGACTTATCGTAACTCACAAGAATTAATTAATGTGGCTGGCAACTTTATTTCACAAAATAAAATGCAAATAAAAAAAGAATTAAAATCTTTAAAAAAAATTGATAAACCTATTGTTATTGTGTTTTATAAAAATATAAAAAATGATTTTAATAAATTATTAGATAAAGTAGCAAAAAAATATAATGATATTCTTATTTTAGGCCGTAATAACAACGATATTTTTGATGTGATTGATAAAGAAAATAAATTTTGTAAATTTAATTTGCAATATAATGGGAAAAATATTAGATACCTTACTATTCATAAATCAAAAGGATTAGAAAGCGAAGTGGTAATAATTATTAATTTAACTAATTCAATTTTAGGATTTCCTTCTAAAGTAAAAGATAATAAAATTTTATCATTAGTTTTGAATAATAAAGAAGACATTTTAAATGAAGAAAGACGACTTTTTTACGTTGCTCTTACGAGAAGTAAAACTAAAGTATTTTTATTTGTTCCATATAAAAATTATTCAATTTTTATTAAAGAACTATTAAAGGATTATTTAAAATATATTGAAGTGATTAAGTTCTAATTTTTCTTTTAATAAATATACCTATACTTAAAATTATCATGATGATTAAAAAACTAAACTTTAAATATGGACTGATTTTTGTTATATAAAAATCAAAAACTGTATTATTTGGAAAAACAATAAAAGTTACAAAAATCATAATAATTGTTATAATTAATGGATATAAAATTTTCTTTTGAGATTTTTCTTTTTTTTTCTTTAATACTTTTGTAATAAAATATACAATAAAACTAATAATTATAAACAATCCAAATACCCACATAATAATTAGCACATTTTCTATACGGTCAATAAAATCAAAAATTTTAATTCGTTTAAGAACGGAATATTCTGGGTATTGATAAGCGCTTAATATATGATTACCTAAATTAGTTAAAGTTGTAAAAATCACTAAAAAATTCATAAAATAACTTATAAAATAAGATATTATTAAATACTTATTATATTTTGGTTTATCAATAATTTTATTTTTAGGAATTATTAAGATTAAATACATGTAAATATATATTAATAAAAAATATTTAATAGTACCAGATAAAAAATTATTAAAACTGATGTCTAAAATTGGTTTAATATTTTCTAAATTTGTTGTACTAATTAAAGAAAAACATGAGGAAATTAAGCAAATTAAAGAGAATATAAATAAAACCAGTGATGTTCTTGAAAGAGTTTCAATACCTTTTATATTTATATATAATATAATTAAGCCAAACATTATTGCTATTGCTATATTAGGTGTTTCGAATAAAAATTGTGATACAATAAAATGTATTAAATTATAAAATAATACAAAAAGCATTGTTATTGTTAAAAAAAGTAGGATGATTTTTAAAATCAAACCAAAAAATTTGCCAAAAACATCATCAATTTTTTCAATTATATTAAAATCTGGTTTATAATTGGATATGTATAAAATGTCTAAAACAATTAAGAAAGCAAAAATTCCTCCAATTAAAACACTTAACCATGCATCATTTTTGGTGAATTTAATAATAGAGTATGTTCCAATGCCAAAGAAAGGCGTAGTTACTAAAAAAATAAAAATAGTACTTAATTGTAAATTGTTAATTTGATTTTTCATTTATTTTTCCCTTTCTACAGTTTTATATATATTACCTTTTTCTAATGATTTGAGTTTAACATTAATTTTAAATTTCATTTTTTGAAAAATATTATCCCAATTGTTTTTATTTTTTTTATAAAATGCAGTATTGTTTTTATACATAAAATCTTCAAACCCAAAAATATCAGTTTTATATTCTTTTATAGTTTTATTAAGCGTTTTTTTAATATTCTTTTCTATATAATTTTCAAAATTTTTTCCTATTTCTTTCATTACTTTAATACTCGATAAATTTTTTTCGCAATTAATATCATAAAGATTGGCATTGAATATAACATCAATATTAATTTGATTTTTATTTTTGGGAGTACTTAATTTTGTTTTTGATTTTGTTATATTTATAGACATATAATTTTTATTATCACATTTAGTTGTTACTACTGCATGATCGATTTTATTATCGATAAACGATGCTGCAACACTTTCTTGGTTATTTAAGACGCCAATAATTTTTTCGTTTTTAAATACAAAATCTTCTGTAATTTTTAATCCAGTTGTAGCATTTGTTGATTCTATATTTTTTTTGTTATTTGCTTTTTTACTTTCATTAGCTATACTAATAGATGGAATAAAAATATCTCTTTTTTTGTTTAAATAATTGTCAGCCAAAGTTTCAAAATCATTTGTAACATTTCTTCCATAATATTTTGTAGTAGATTCTAAACTATGAGCAATACTTTGAGAATTTACTGTTTCAATCGGCGTAGTAGTTGTTAAAATTTCTTTTGCTTTGCAATCTTTACTAACAATAACATAAAAATGTTTTTGACTTTCAGAGTCTCTTAAAAAGAAATCTAAAATATTATCAATTCCTTTTTTATCGATAAATTCTTTACTTATAACTAATAAATCAATATCATTTATATATAGTCGTCTTGGGGATTCTAATACTATTTTTCGTGCTGCTTCCTGTATAGTTTTTCCTTTTGAAGTATATGTATGGAAATTAGTACTACTATTTTGTGCATTAGTATCGCTACTTTGTTTTTGGGTATTAAGAATTTGTGATGTTACTTCAATTTCTTCATTATCAATATCTATAGCAATAGCACTAGCAATAGCAATTTTATTTAATTCTCGATAATTGTAACAACCAGTAGAAGTATATAATACGAATATAAAAAGTATTATTTTAATATATTTCATTTTTTCCTCCTTTTATGTGAAGCTTTAAATAGCGAATCTTTTATATCTTTAGGATCATAAGGAGAAAAAGGAGATAAATATGGTGTACCAAATGAAGTTAAACTTGTAAAATGAATAATAAGAGCGATAAATATGACAACAACTCCAATTAGTCCCATTAATGAAGCACCAATCATAAATAATAATCTCCACCAACGAACGCCGATTATTATTTCTGGTTCGGTAAAGAGTAAAGCACTAATAGCTGTTATGGCAATTATAATTATCATAACAGGTGATACTATACCAGCAGCAACAGCTGCATCTCCTAAAATTAATGCACCAACAATGGATAATGCGCTACCAGAAAAACTTGGTATTCGTAGATCTCCTTCTCTAAGAATTTCAAAGCACATAATCATTATAAGAGCTTCAACAAATGCTGGAAATGGGACACCATCTCTTTGAGTTGCAAAATTAACTAAAAGATCAGTTGGTAATATTTCTTGATTATACGTGATAAGGGCAATATAAATTCCAGGAGTCATTAAAGTAATAAAAAAAGAAATAACTTTTAAAAATCTTGTAAATGAAACATTTAAACTTTTTCCATAGCTATCTTCAGAAGTTTTAAAAAATTCATTTAAAGTCGATGGGATAATTAATGCATATGGACTATTATCAATTATTATTACAATTTTGCCTCTTAAAAGAGCATAGCAAACCATATCTGGTCTTTCAGTAGTATTAATAGTAGGGAAAACTGATTTATTTTCTTTTTCAATTAAATTTTTTATGATACCGCTATTAATAATACCATTTTCATTGATGTTTTGAATTTTATTTAAAACCGATTCTAATTTATCATTAGATACTAATCCTTTTATTGATAAAACACCAATTAAAGTATTTGTATATTTACCTTTATTAAAAGTTTTAATATTTAATTTATTACTTTTGATTCTTTTCTTTATTAAACCAATATTTTTTTGATATTCTTCGACAAACGCGTCTTTTGCGCCACGATATGTGTTTTCACTTTCTGGAATGCTTATACTTCTTGATATGTCAGCTTTTGTTTCCAAACATAATGCTTCACTTTCGCCATCTATTAGTATAATTGTATAACCAAAATGTAAATAAAAATATAAATCATCATTTGTATTAATTCTTTGTACTTTGAAATTTGTTATATTATTTTCAATAGTTTCTAAAAGATTTTTATTTTTATACCTTGCAATTTTATTTAAACTTTTAATAACAAAACTACTAATTTTATCACTCGAGGTTAGGGGTTCATTATAAATAATATATATTTTAGTTTTACCAATTATTTTTTTTCTAAAAATAATATCTGATACGCCCTCAGTTTCTTTTTTAATACTTGAAACTAGTTTATCTACATTTTTTTTCATTTATATCACCTTTATTTATTTATTATTAACAATAATCAATAAAATATGTTTTAAGGAATTTATTTGATTAATAATCTAATATTTGGGGTAGAGAAAGAATATATTTTTTGATATAATTTTCATAAGGAGTGATTTTTATGATGAAAAAAGATGAAAAAATATTTAAAAAAATAAAAAAAAGTTTAAATGTTTTTATCATGGGTCATAAAAATCTTGATTTAGATGCTTTAGGATCTTCAATAGCTATTGGATATTTGTGCAAAAGATTAAAAAAAGATTTTTATATAATAATTGAAGATAATAAACATGAAGAAAGTATAAAAAAAGCATTAAAATATATTGAAAAAAATATAAATTATAAATTTGGAACATTTAAAGATTTTGAAAAAAAGTATAAAGAAAATTCTTTAGTAATAATTTTGGATACATATAGTGAAAAACAAAGTCAATGTCCTAAACTTTGTTTAAAATCAAACAACAAAATTATAATTGATCATCATTTGTTTGGTAAACCATTAGAAGGATTTTTTATAAATTCTAAAGTATCTTCAACTTGTGAGATGATAGCTACAATTTTTTATAATAAACATTATAGGATTCCAAAAGAAATTGCAACTATGCTTCTTGCCGGTATTATTATTGATAGTAATGGATATTGTAATAAAACTACTGCTAAAACTATGGAAATAGTCACATACTTATTTAAACGTAATGCAGATAATAATATGGCACATAGTTTTAATCGAACAAAAATAGCTGAGTATAAAACTATGCAAAATTTAATTTTTAAGACGAGTTTCTTTAAGAAAAAATATGCTTTTATTATCTGTGAAGAAAACAAAATTTATGAAAGAGAATTGTTAGCTAAAATATGTAATAGTCTTTTGAATTTTGAAAATATTGAAGCGGGATTTGTTATTGGTAAAATTGACAAAGAAACAATTAATATTTGTGCAAGAAGTATTAATATAGATGTAGCATCTATTTTAAAAAAATTTGGGGGTGGGGGACATTATAATAATGCTGCTGCTCAAATTAAAGAATCTTCTTTATTAAATCTTAAAAATAAAATTAAGGAGGAATTAAAATGAAGGTAATTTTATTAAAAGATGTTAAAAAACAAGGTAAAAAAGATGATATAATTGATGTAAGTGATGGCTATGCCAAAAATTTTTTATTTAAAAATAATCTAGCAGTATTATATACTAAAACTAGTAATAATATATTAAAAAAAGAACAAGAAGAAAAAAAGAATGCTGAAAACAGATTAATTGAAGAAATGCAAAAAGTTAAAGAAAAATTAGAAAATGATACTTTTGTTTTTGAAGTCCAAACTGGTGAAAATGAAAAGGTATTTGGTAGTGTTTCATCAAAACAAATAAAAAAATTATTAGATGAAAAAGGATATAAAATTGATAAAAATAAAATTGAAGAAGAAAGTAAAGTAACAACTTTAGGTACTCATACTATCACGATAAATTTGCATAAAAAAGTAAAAGCAAAAATTAAAGTAATAGTTAAAAATAGGAAGTGATATTATGGCAAATCGTAAAATGCCTCAAAATTTAGATGCTGAAATGGCTGTTTTAGGTTCAATGTTTTTAAAAGAAGATATTATTGATACACTTTGTGATGAATTGGATACTAATATGTTTTATCATAATCCTCATAAAAAAATATTTGAAGCTATTAAATCTTTACGAAGTAAAAATATTCCACTTGATATAACAACTATCAGCGATGAATTAGAAAATATGAATGCTTTAAATGAAGTGGGAGGAATTGAATATTTAACAGAGGTTGTATCTAGTGTTGCAACAGCTACAAACGTTGATTATTACATTGGAATAATAAAAGATAAAGCTATTAGAAGATTTTTAATTAATACAGCCAATGAAGTGGCTTCGGAAACATATGATTCTACTTTAGATCTTAATGAATTATTAGATAATGCTGATAAAAAGATGACGGATGTTATTCAGAATCGTCGTACTGGGGATTTTATTCCTATAGGAGATGCTTTACGTAAGACTCAAGATATTTTAGAACGTTTAGCAAAAAATCAAACTGATATAACAGGAGTTCCAAGTGGATTTCCAGACTTAGATAAAATGACAAGTGGTTTTCACGAAAATGAGTTAATCATTATTGCGGCGAGACCTGGGGTTGGAAAAACTGCATTCAGCTTAAATATTGCTAGCTATGCTGCATTACATACCAAAAAACCTGTTGCTATATTTAATATGGAAATGAGTGTTGAACAATTGCTAATGCGAATGATAAGTTCAATTGGAAGAATTGATTCTAATAAATTAAAAACAGGATTTTTGAATCATAATGATTGGAAAAGAGTTAATGAAGCTATGAGCCAATTGGGAGACTCAAAATTATTTATTGAAGATGTATCTGGTTTAACAATATCAGAAATAAAAGCTAAATGTCGTAAACTTAAAAATTCTGAAAAAGATTTAGGACTTGTAATTATTGATTATTTACAATTAATTCAAGGATCTGCTAGATATGCGGGTAATAGAGTTCAAGAAGTTACAGAAATTTCTCGTGGGCTTAAAACTATGGCAATGGAATTGAAAGTCCCAGTTATCGCTTTAGCACAACTATCTCGTAGCGTGGAAACTAGAGAAAATAAAAAACCGACTTTAAGCGATTTAAGAGAATCTGGATCAATTGAACAAGATGCAGATATCGTTGGATTTTTATATCGAGAAGATTATTACAAAAATGGGGCAGAAGTTAATGCTCCAACTGAATTTATAATTGCTAAACATAGAAATGGTGGCACTGGAAAAGTTGATCTATTATTTGAAAAAAATCTTAGCAATTTTGTTCCATTAAAAAAAGAAAGTGAAGGTATAGATGTATGAGTATTAAAAGCATAATTTTATCTGGTATTATTACAATTTTTATTGGAATTTTATGTATAATTATGGTTTTTAATACAAATTCTTTTGAAAATCCAAAATCATTATATCAAATATATTTAAATGGGAAAAACTTAGGAATTATAACAAATGATGAAAGTTTATATACTTTAATTGATAATGAGCAATTAGAAATTAAAAACAAATATGGTGTTGATAAAGTTTATCCGCCATCTGGATTAGAAGTAGTTCCTTGTAAAACATATAATTCTAATATTCAGGATACAATATCAATTTACAACAAAATAAAAGAAAATGAAGAATTTAATATAAAAGGTTATGAAATAACAATTAAAAGTAAAATAGAAGATAAAAATGATGACGATATTAATAGTGAAGAACAAAATACTGAAGAAGATAATGAAACAAATAAAGTTGAGTATAAAACGACAAAGATTTATGTTCTTGATAAAAATATTTTTGACGAAGCAATTAAAAATGTAATCTTATCTTTTATTTCTGAAGATGAATATAATAATTACATAAATGATACGCAAGCAGAAATTTCTGAAACTGGACAAATTATTGAAAACATGTATTTTGATGATAGTATTAAGATTAAAGAAAAATTAATTAGTACAAAAGAAAACATTTTTACTGATGAAGCAAGCCTTAGTCAATATTTGTTATATGGGACAAATGAAAAACAAAATACTTATATTGTTCAATCAGGTGAAACTATTGAAAGTATTGCATATAAAAATAAACTTAGTACTGGTGAATTTTTAATTGCTAATCCTAAATTTACTAGCGTTAATAATTTATTAAGTGAAGGAATGGAAGTAAATATAGGTTTAATTTCTCCATTAGTAACTCTAACTACAGAATTACATAAAATAGAAGATTTAGAAGTTGATTATGAAACTGAAACTGAATATGATAATACAAAAAGAGCAAGTTATTCTAAAGTTAAACAAGCTGGTGTTAAAGGATTAAATAGAGTAACAGAAAAAGTTAAAGTATCTAATGGTGATACTAAAAATGTAATTATAGTATCTAAAACTGAACTTAAAACTCCGGTAAAAGAAATTGTGGTTAAAGGTGGAAGAAAAACTTCAACAGGACCGGTAGTTTACGGCGAAACTATTTATGGTGATACGCAATCATGGATATGGCCAACTCAAAGCCCATATGTTATTTCAAGTCCATATGGATATCGTTGGGGTAAATTACATGAAGGACTTGATATTTCTGGAGTAGGATATGGATCGCCAATTTATGCGGCTAATGGTGGAAATGTAACTTATTCTGGATGGTATGGAAAAGGTGGTATTACAATAATTATTAATCATAATAATGGCTATTATACAATGTATGCCCATTTAGCTTCTACTTTAGTGCAAAATGGAGCATCTGTATCTAAAGGACAAGTTATTGGAACGATGGGAAAAAGTGGTTTTGCAACGGGAACTCATTTACATTTTAGTACATATGTAGGTGAACCTTATCATGGTGGTAGAACGTTTAATCCATTCAGATTATATGGAGGTTAATATGCGTATTACAGTACTTGCTAGTGGATCAAAAGGAAATGTAACATTAGTTGAAACAAACAAATATAAAATATTAATTGATCTAGGAACTAATTTAAAATACATTTGTAATGCATTAGAAAAAAAAGGTATATTACCTGAAGATATTGATTATATAATTTTTACACATACGCATAATGATCATATTAGTGCCTTAAATTCTTTTATAAAAAAATATAAACCAGCTATTTGTATAACTCAAAAAATGTATTATGATTTGCCTTGTTTAAATGATTATGAACGTTTAATTATTTATGATGAAGAACTTATTTTAGAAGATTTAATTATTGAAAGTTTTAGAACTTCGCACGATACATCAGATTCAAGAGGTTTTATATTTACATCCAACAATTCTTCTTTTGTATATGTAACAGATACAGGGTATTTGAATTTAAAAAATTTCAATAAAATGAAAAATAAAGATTTATATATAATTGAAAGCAATCATGATCCTGAAATGCTTAGAAATGGGAAATATCCATTATGGCTGCAAAATAGGATTTTAAGCGATTATGGACATTTATCTAATGAAATGACTGCAAATTATTTAGCAAAATTAATAGGACCTAAAACAAAAAAAATAATTCTTGCTCACTTGAGTGAAGAAAATAATAATGAGAATATTGCACTGAATACAATTTATGATAAATTTAAAGAGGAAAATATTACTTTTGATAGTATTGTTTGTGCCCGTCGAAATGAATCAATAGAAAGCGTATCAATATGATAAAAATAATATGCTTAGGTAAAATTAAAGAAAAATATTTAAATGAGTTAATAAATGATTATTCTAAACGAATAAATAAATATCATAAATTAGAAATAATTGAATTAAATGATGAAAATGATCTTAATTTAGAAACTAACAATATTTTAAAAAAAATTAATAATAAAGAATATGTCATAGCTTTAGATATTGATGGCAAAAAAATTGATTCACAAAACTTTGCAAAACTCATAAATAACACATTTATTAATTATAGTACAATTACTTTTATTATAGGTTCTTCATTAGGATTAAGTGATAAAATTAAAAATATAGCAAATTATAGATTATCTTTTTCTTCGATGACTTACCCACATGGATTATTTCGTGGCATTTTGCTCGAACAAATATATCGAGCTTTTAAAATAAACAATAATGAAACATATCATAAATAAGATATGTTTTTTAATGAAAAAAAACAAATTATAGTATATAATATTTGCAGGTGATTTTAATGAGATTAATCGGTAATGATTGGGATAACATATTAAATAATGTATGGGAAAGTGAAGGATTTAAGAAATTTTTGCATATTGTAAAAAATGAGTATGATAAAAAAATCATTTATCCACCTAAAAATTATATATTTAATGCTTTAAAACTTACAAGTTATTCAAAAGTTAAGGTGGTTATCGTCGGTCAAGATCCTTATCATGGGATAAATGAAGCTCATGGTTTATCATTTTCTGTTCAAAAGGGAATTAAAATTCCACCATCATTAAAAAATATATTTAAAGAATTAAAAGAAGATTTAAATATAGATGAACCAGATAATGGTGATTTAACTAAATGGGCAGAGGAAGGCGTTCTTCTTTTAAATGCAGTATTAACAGTAGAAAAAGATAAGCCTGCATCGCATAAGAATTTAGGATGGGAACGTTTAACTGATTATATTATCAAAAAAATAAGTGACAAAAATGAACCAGTCGTTTTTATATTATGGGGAAATTTTGCTAGAAATAAAAAGCATTTAATAGATAGTTCTAAACACTTAATTATTGAATCAGCCCATCCATCTCCATTTTCTGCACGCTATGGTTTTTTTGGTAGTAAGCCTTTTTCTAGAACCAATGAGTTCCTTATCAAAAATAATGTTAAACCAATTAATTGGGATTTGAAATAATTTATATTTTTAAAGGGGAGGTTAAATATGACAATTTATGAAGAAACGCTTATGAATTTGGAAGATGAATTAGTGAAATTATATCGCTTTGAAGGCTATAACTCTTATAGTTATCATTCTCCAACGTCTTTTCCAATAACATCTAATTATATATATTTTTCTAAAAATCAGAATCATCATTTTTATTACGTGGATAAAAAATTAAAAAAAATGATTAGTAAAGAGATAAGTAACGGATATTTAAATAAAAAAAATATTTTAAATCCAGAAAAGTTTAATTTTTTAATTAATGGGATTGAAAATTATTTATTTAATCAAAAATTAGTTAGTATTGAATTTAGTTGCTCAAATCTAATTAATATGCTTTTGAGAAAAAATACCATAAAGTTTAGTGATAAAGAAAAATTTAGAGATCGAAGAATTGAAAGAGTTGATTACAGAAAATATGGTGGGGGATATGGCTTTTGTGATGAATGGTTAAAAATATTACAATCATTAACTTATTTTAAAAGTTACCAAAGGATTACTAAAGAAAATATAATCGATTTTTTATATCGTTATCGTCAAAATATAATAGAAACAAAAAAGGTAGTAAATCCGGTGGAGTTTTTATTAAAGCCAGAGTATAAAGTAGTTCAGATTAATCAAGACTTGTTTAGTGATTTCTCTAAATACGAATTAATTAATTCTTTACAAGCAATAGTTGAAAAAAAATTATATTTGCCATCTTCAATATTTTGCAATAATAGTCAAGAAATAATAAAAAAAATAATGCAACAATATTCTGCTGAAAGAGAAAATATTCTTGCATTAATCGATAAGAATTATAAAAAACAATTAATCAATAAATAAATTATAATTTAAAATCATCTAATATATCATCATTCATATCCTTACCATCAAAATAATTTTTAACACTAATTTTGTGTAATTTAGCAACTACATTTGAAGGGAATGATTTTATCATTTCATTTAATGATGTAGTATATTTATTATAAAAAGCTTTAGATGCTTCTAAAGTTTCATCTATATTTTTAATTTCTAAAAATTTTTGTTTTAATTTTTGATTATCATGTAATTTTGGATAATCATTTTTAATTTGTTCTAAAAGTAAGATATATTTAGTTACTTTACGATCAAAATCAAAGTTAGTAATATTTGTTACTTTAAAATTTTCAATCTCTTTTAGTATTTTAGGATTTTCATCAATCTTATCTTTAATTAAATTGACAATATCAATCATTAAATCAAATTTTTTTCTTAATGTACTATCAATTATGGCTTCTGAATCTTGAATACGTATAATCGTTTTTTGTAATTTATTATAAATATTCATATAAATAATTGAAAGTAAACCTGCAATAATAATTAATAATAGTAAAATTATAAAAAAACTCATTTTTAACACAACCTTTAAAAAAATTATAACATTTTAATCTTTTATTTGCAAAGTTTAATTTATTTAAATAATTCTGATACTACTTTGCTATATGCTCTAAATAAACCGCCAGCACCAAGTTTGATTCCGCCAAAATATCTAATAACCACTATTAAAACATTATTCAATTTCTTTTTTTCAATAATATTATAAATAGGCAATCCAGCAGTTCCATTTGGTTCTTTATCATCGCTTTTTTTAATCAAATTGTTTATTTTATAAGCATAAGGAATATGAGAGGATTTTTTATGTTCTTTTTTTAAATTAAGTAAAATATTATCAATTTCTTGCAAATTGTTGATTTTATACATTATTGCTATAAAACGAGATTTTTTAATTAACAATGTACTTTCTTTTTCCTTCATAGCAATCACCTATTAAAATTATAACAAATAAACTATTTAAATACTATTATTTATGTTAAACTATATTAAGAGGCGAATTATGGTTTTAAAAGTTAATAATTATAAAATTAATTTTATTAAAAACACTAATTTTAATAGTAAAATTTTATCGATTTGTTTTTTTAGAGAAGCTAAGCAAAGTGAATTAGTATATATGAATTTATTAAGAAATTATTTAATCAAAGCTAATAATATTTTTCAAACAGAAGAAGAAATGGAAATAGAAACATTGAAATTGTATGGAGCAAGTCCTATGATAACCATTAGCCAAATTGGGACGAAATTATGCTTTGAGTTTACAATAAATTATATTAATCCCAAAAAAATTGCTAATGATTATGAAGAAGATGTTATTAAACTATTTTTTAATACAATTTTAAATCCTTTAATTATTGATAATCAATTTAAAAAAGAATTTATTGAAACGGAAAAAGAAAAATTAAAATTATCTATTAAGCAAAAATTTTTAAATATAGATTCATATTTAAATTATGATATATTAAAATATATTTCCAATTCAGAGAGTGTTAACCTTAATATTATGGCAGTTACTGAAAAGGAAATAAATGATGTGAATGAAAAAAATTTATATGAATTTTATAAAAAAATAATATTTGAAAGTTATTTCGAATGTTTTGCTTTTGGTGATTTTACTTCTCGATATTTAAAAAATACATTTAAAAAATATTTTAATATCACAAATAGCCAAAATTTTGATTATAAATATGATGAAATAGAAAAGGTAACTAGGAAAAAAGTTGTTGATCATAATGCAAAAATAAAATTTGAACAGGCTGTTTTAACTATTGTATATAAAGTAAAAGATTATACTTTAGAAGATTCTTTAAAATTAATGATTTTAAAAAATTTATTAAGTAGTTCAGTATCACTATTATTATATAATGAGTTGCGTGAAAAACAAAATATTTGCTATTCAACTTATGCAAGTGTATCACAATTAAAAGGTATGTTAAAAATTGATGTATACACTAGCCCTGAAAATAAAAATAAAGCTATATCTGGAATCGATAAAGTAATACATTACTTACAAAATAAAGATTTAACTCTTATTTTACAAAAAATAAAAAAACAATATAAATTTTCTGAACAAAGACAATTAGATAACAAATTTTCTATATTTAATAAAAAATATTGTGAAATAATGAAAATGAATAAAACTGAAAAAGAAATATGGAATGAGTTAAAAAATATAACAAGTAAAGATATGAATGATTTTGCTAAGCGATTAAAAAAGGCAGTTGAATATTTTTTAAAAGGAGAAAAAGATGAGTAAATTAAAAAAAATAACCCTTAAAAATGGGCTTGATATATATTTATATGAAGATAAAACAAAACATAATATAATTTGTGAATATAATATAAAATTCGGTTATTATGATCAAGCAAAAAATATAAAAGATATTAGAGGTGCAGCTCATTTTTTAGAACATACTTTAGTTGAAAAATGTAAATATGGTAATTATTTAAATATATTTAGTGATAATTTTGCTTATAGTAATGCAATAACAACACCTAATTCTACATTTTATTATTTTGATTGTGTTGAAGATTTTGAAAAATCTTTAGAAATACTATTAGATGCAGTAGAAGATGCACAATTTAATGAGGAAGATATAAAAGATGTTAAAGGCGCAATATACAAAGAAATAGACATGATAAAAGATAGTCCTTTAAGATGTTTAAGACATAAAGTAATGGAAAATTTATTTAAAACAATTAAAGATGCATCTGGGCTCGGCACTAAAGAAAATATCGATAAAATGAATTATAATACTTTAAAAAAAATATATGATAATTTCTATAATTATGACAATATGTTTTTAATTATAGGAGGAAATATTGATATAAATAAAACAATAAAATTGTTAAAAAATGTCTATAAAAGAAGAAATATATTAAAAGGGAAAACTTCTAAATCTGAAGTTAAAGAGATTGATAAGGTTGTTAAACCATATGAAACGATAAATGCCAATTTTTCTGGAACACTTGTAAATGTTGCGTTTAAAATAAATATTGCAAAAACCAATTTTAATTTGGTGGATATTAATAATTATTTTTCGTTTTATATTGATTTAATGTTTGGTAAATCATCAACTATTTATAAAGATTTTATGGCAAAAAAAACTATTAAAACATCTTTATCAGGATCATATATTGATTACAATAATTATTTAGTATTAAATATAAGTAGTAAGATTGATCCAAAACAAGAAAAATATTTTATTAATAAAATTGTAAAATATGTTCAAAATAAAGATATAGATACAACTAATTTTAAAAATGTAAAAAGAAATTATATTGCTGGTTTTATGGATTATAGTGAAAATTTATATTTTATGTTAGATTCTCTTAAAGAAAATATTATTAAATATAATATTGAAGATGTAGATAAGATAGAAAACATTTTAAAATTAAATAAAAAAGATTTAATATCTTTATTTAATCAGTTGGATTTTTCTAATTATGCGGTTGTTAAAATAAACAATGAATAAATTTGTTGTAAAAATTAAAATAAATTGCTATTATTAAAATAAAGAGAGGTTAAATTATGACAGAAAAAAATAGAAAAATTGCTCATATTCCAGCATTATTTGCTATTATAATAATTATAGTATTCATACTTATTTTTTCGTTTTACGTAATACTTAATAATCAAAATAATAATAATTCTAATGACACTAAAAAAATAGAAGAAAAAAAAGTTTCAGATCAAAATTTGTATAATAAAATTGAATTAAAAGTTTCCCAACTAGCATTAAATATAAATTATACAGATGATAAAGAAATTAAATATTCTGGATCAGGGCTTTTATTCAATTCCAAAGATACTGTAAAAAATTCTGATATAACAAATGAATTTAAACTTATATCTTCTATTTCTTATTTAAGCAGTTTACAAGATAGCCCAGTTCAAAATGATTTAAAAAATAAAACTTTTATAGTAAGTCAAGATATTGTTGAAAACAATATTAAGAATTTATATGGAGATTATAATTTTTCTTCGTTTAATATTGATTCATGTCCTAATAATATTAAACTTGAAAATAATAATTATAATGGTTCATGGTGTTATAAAAAAGGCCAAGATATAACTAATTATTATATTTATAACATTACAGAAAATGATGATGATATATATGTGTATCTTGCTGTCAGTTATATTGATTTTATTTTAAAAGATGATAATATAACAGATATGAAAATATATAAAAATTTAGAAAAAGATGAATATATTGTTGAAAATAAATCAACAGAAAATAATAAAATAATTGATGAAACTAATTATCAAGAATTTTCAAAATATAAAATAACATTTGAAAAAAATGATGTGGACGAATATATATTCAAAGAATCAGTTAGAATAGAAAAATAATTCACAATTTCTTGGCTGAGGGATTTCAGTATATACCCAAAATATAGATGAATATTAAAATTGTCTTATAATACACGGGTTTATAGTATTATTTTAATTTATTATTGAAATAAAAATTTGTATATTGACTTAAAGATCTTTAAAATGAAGATCTTTTTTATTTTAAATGTTGTTGAAAAAAGGGTGATAGAATAACAAATAAAATAATTAAAGTAAAAACATTTTTTAGTGGAATAGGTAGTCCAGAAAAAGCTTTAGAAAAATTAAAAAGTGAAGTGAATCTGCAAAAAAACTCTATGTAAAAGAAATCAAAAACCTATGGTATAATAAGAACGAGGTGATTACTTTGAAAGAAGTTATATATAATTATGATTATTTAATGGAGGAAGATATTACAGAAATTGTTATTAGAATGAAAGCCTTAATCATAAATTCTGATAATATTTATATTGGAAATGAAAATGGAATTTTTCAATTTCCAGGGGGACATTTGGAAAAGGGAGAAACTTTCAATGAATGTTTAAAAAGAGAGGTTTTAGAAGAAACAGGAATTATATTAGAGGATAAAGAAATTAAACGCCCTTTTATGAAAGTTACATTCTTTAATAAAGATTGGCCTGAAGTAGGTAAAAATAGAAAAGCTGAAATATATTATTATGTTATCAAAACAGATAAAAAACCAGATTTATCAAGAGTAAAATATACAGAACATGAAAAAGCAGGTAATTTTAAAATTGAAGAAATCCCATTAAAATTTGCTATTGATAAGATAAGAGAAAATATTCCAAATAATGAAAAAAATAAAGTAATTTCTCCAGATATGATTTCTGCAATAGAAGAATATTTAAAACAGTGTGAAGAGTAAAATGAAATTAAAGCAGAAGATTCTTATGAGAAAAATGGTTCAGTATTGGGAATAAAAAATTCTCTAAAGGTAATGCAATAAAATATTTAGCAGATTTTTTAAATATTCAAATAAAAAAAATCTATTGCTATTGGTGATGATAAAAATAATATATCCATTCAGATGGGGTGGCAGAATTTTTAGAAAAACTGATAAATATTACGTAAAATATATATTTAGTGAGAAAAATAGTAATTTGTATGAGAAAATAACATTATATGAAATTTGCTTTTTTTCTTGATATAATAGATAAGACAATTAAATATTTTTAAAAGGAGCTTTTTTATGATAAAAAAAATATTAAAATCTGTACGTGAATATAAATTAGTAAGTATTTTAACCATTGTTTTTATTTCATTAGAGGTTATATTAGATGTTTTTATTCCAATTTTAATGACTAAAATCATTGATATTGGAATTAATCAAAAAAGTCTTAATATTGTGTTGTTAATTGGTGAAAGTTTAGTTTTAGTAGCACTTTTTTCCTTAATATTTGGCTGGCTTTCTGGAAAATTTGCTGCCATTTCTTCTTCTGGATTTGCAAAAAACTTAAGACACGATATGTATTATAAAATACAAGAATATTCTTTTGAAAATATTGAGAAATTTTCCTCTTCTAGTTTAGTTACACGTCTTACTACAGATGTAAATAACGTACAGATGACTTATCAAATGATAATTCGAATTGCAATTCGTGCTCCAATGATGTTTTTGTTTTCTTTACTTATGGTATTTACCATTCATGTAAAGTTAGCACTTATATTTGTAATTGTTGCACCTATTTTGGGATTTTTATTATTCTATATTGCAAATAAAGCTCATCCATTATTTGAGAGTGTTTTTCATACTTATGATGATTTAAATAATAGAGTACAAGAAAATGTAAGAGGAATTCGTGTTGTAAAATCTTATGTACAAGAAAATACAGAAATTTCAAAGTTTAAAGGAGTCTCTAATAAAATTTACCAAAATTTTATGAAAGCAGAAAAATTAGTAGCGCTCAATACTCCTATTATGCGTTTATGTATTTATTCTTCTATTATTATTATTTCTTATTTAGGTTCTAGATTTGTTATTCAAGGAACACTTAGTACGGGAGAATTAACTGGGGTTATTACTTATGCAGCACAAATTTTAAATAGTTTAATGATGCTATCCATGGTTTATGTAACCTGTATTATTTCAATTCCATCTATGAAACGTATCAGGGAAGTATTAGAAGAGAATCCAACAATTCAAAATGTAAAAAAACCTATTAAAGAAGTAGAAAATGGTGAAATAGAGTTTAATCATATGAGTTTTTCTTATGTAAAAGATAAACCTGTATTAAAAGATATTAATTTAACAATTCATTCTGGAGAAATGATTGGTATTATTGGTGGAATCGGATCTAGTAAAAGTACATTAGTTAATTTAATTCCAAGACTTTATGATGTAACTTCTGGTAGTATTAAAGTAGCAGGAAAAGATGTCAGAGATTATGATATTAATGCTCTTCGTAATTCTGTCGCAGTCGTTCTTCAAAAAAATGTATTATTTAGTGGAACGATAAAAGAAAACTTACAATGGGGGAAAAAGGATGCTACATTAGAAGAGATAAAACAAGTCTGTGAAATTTCTTGTTGTAATGAATTTATTTCAAAACTAAAAGATGGATATGATACTTACATTGATCAAGGTGGAGCAAATGTTAGTGGTGGTCAAAAACAAAGATTATGTATCGCAAGAGCATTATTAAAAAGTCCAAAAATTATTATTTTGGATGATTCAACAAGTGCAGTAGATACGAAAACAGATGCAATGATTCGTAAATCTTTTCGTGAATATATTCCAGAGGTAACAAAAATAATTATTGCGCAAAGAATTTCTAGTGTTGAAGATTGTGATCGTGTTATTGTTTTAAATAATGGAGAAATTTCAGATTTTGATACACCAAAAAACTTATTAAAACATAATAAAATTTATCAAGAAGTTTACTACTCTCAAGTAAAAGGAAGTGATTCTGATGAGTAAAAAAAGCAAAAAACACACTCTTTTACGTTTATTAAAATATATTGCTTTAAGATTTAAAAAACAATTATTTATTATTATTTTAGCGATTATTATTAGTTCTGTTTGTCATGTATATGGTCAATTATTTTTACAAACATTAATTGATGATTATATTACTCCATTAATTGGCGTAGAAAATCCTATCTATGCTTCCTTATTTAAAGCAATCGGATTTATGGCATTAATTTATATCATTGGAGTTTTTACAACATGGTTATATTCAAGATTAACTGTTAATGTAAGTCAAGGGGTTTTAAAACAAATTCGTGATGATATGTTTGAACATATGGAAACATTACCAATTCGTTATTTTGATGATAATAATCATGGCGATATTATGAGTTATTATATTAATGATACTGATGCTTTAAGAGAAATGATTTCTCAAAGTATTCCAAACTATGTATCTAATGGTGTATTAATTTTAGCATCTTTTATTTCGATGTTAACTTTAAATGTTTATTTAACTCTTATGATTGTTTTTGGCGTTAGCATTATGCTAATTATTGCAAGATATATTGGTAAAAAATCATCAGCTTATTTCAATGCTAGACAAAAGACAGTGGCTAAGGTAAATGCTTATATAGAAGAAATGATCGATGGTCAAAAGGTAGTTCAAGTTTTTACGCATGAAGAAGAATCAAAGAAAAAATTTGATGAATTAAATGAAGAATTATGTGAAAATACCACAAATGCTAGTATCTATGCTAATATCATCATGCCAATCATGGGAAATATTGGCTATTTAGTATATGTAGCAATTGCCGTTTTAGGTGGATTGCTTGCTATTAAAACTACAACATTATCGGTTGGAGCAATTGCATCATTCCTATTATTAACTAGAGGATTTACAATGCATATTAATCAATTATCACAACAATATAATTCAATTGCTTTAGCTTTAGCAGGTGCTAATAGAATCTTTGAATTAATTGATGAAGAAAGTGAAAAAAATGATGGCAAAATTACTTTAGTAAATGCTTTGCGAGGGGAAGATGGGACATTAAAAGAATCGGATACTCATACTGGTATTTGGGCATGGAAAAATCTAAAAAGTAAAAAATTAATTGAGTTAACAGGAGACATTCGTTTTAATATGGTTGATTTTTCTTATGTAAAAGGTAAAAAAGTCTTAGATGATATTAGTTTGTATGCTAAACCTGGTCAAAAAATTGCCTTTGTCGGTGCAACTGGAGCAGGTAAAACAACTATTGCCAATTTAATTAATCGTTTCTATGATATTGAAGAAGGTACTATTTTATATGATGGTATTAATATTAAAGATATCAATAAGAATGATTTAAGAAGATCACTTGGTATGGTTTTACAAGATGTTAATTTATTTACGGGAACAATTATGGAAAATTTACGATATGGAAGAACTAATGCTAGTGATGAGGAATGTATTGAAGCAGCAAAACTTGCCAATGCTGATAAATTTATTGAAAAATTACCAAATGGTTATAATACAATTATTACTGATAATGGAGACAACTTATCTCAAGGACAACGTCAATTACTAGCTATTGCAAGGTGTGCAGTAAGTAATCCACCAGTTATGATCTTAGATGAAGCAACTTCTAGTATCGATACCCGTACAGAAAAAGATGTTCAAGATGGAATGGATAAATTAATGGAAGGACGAACAGTATTTGTCATTGCCCATCGTTTATCAACTATTCGTAATGCTAAAGCAATTATAGTACTAGAAAATGGAAGAATTATTGAACGAGGAAATCACGAAGATTTGATGAAAGAAAAAGGCAAATATTATGAATTATATACTGGTGCTTTTGAGCTTGAATAAATAACTCAAATTACAACTTTAGTTAATAAGATAAATAATTTAATTGCTATAGTATTATAATAAATAAATAGTAAAAATTATATTTAAAAAAAATATGCTATTATATAATGCATATTTTTTATTTTAAAACTTAGATATATCAAAATAAACAAATTGGCATCCT
>CANQYE010000007.1 GCA_947627995.1 uncultured Bacilli bacterium | reverse complement strand
ATATATTGAAAATTTTAAAGAAGAATTTATTCCAATGAAATTTTTAATAACTGGTAGTCAAAAATTTAATCAATTACAATTTACTTCAGACGAAAATATAATTAAAATTTATTATGAAGAAAAAGCAATATGGGATAATAGATATGTCATAGAAATAAATGATAAACAATATTTTTGTTATTCAATAGAAGATGGCTATATTAGACATTTTCCTATATATGATGGGGAGATACAAATTGGTGAAGCTCTAAAATCTAATATAGTTATAGATGCTAAAGACGAATATTGTTGTTATTTAAAAAATGGTTATGAAAGTATAAGTGATGGAATTGTAGCGCTATTATTATATTTAGACAGAAGTGAATATAGTTCATCATATTTAGTTAATAAATCCTATAATTTATCAAAAAAGTATTCATATAATAAAACAAATAAATTTTATGATAAAGAATGGGTTAAAAATAATTTTGGAGATGAGTTTTATAAAAAAGTAGATGAAAATGTTAAATTAGTTAAAGAAAAGTTTAGACACCCTTTAAAGACATTTGGAGAACAATGGAATTCTATGTCAGAAAAAAATAAAAAATTATTGCAATTTGTTTTAATAGCACCATGGGCAATAATCTTTATAGTTTTATTAATTGTTTTAATTAGAATATTATTGTCTAGTTAAACTTTTTTTAAATTCTTTCTATTAATTATATTTTGTAGTATAATTTAATCAGTTAGCTGTTATTACTACCTATTATTTAGTAATGAGAAAAAGTTATTCGACTTCTTCTCTATACGCTCCAGATTGATAGGAAACTCGGAAAATTCTTCGAGTGTATATAAAAACTACTCTCAAATTTAAGTTGAGAGTAGTTTTATTTTATCAATTTAGAAAACCATTTGCATAATGATAACCAATAAACTTTAAAAATTTTCTAATATCTTATAATCATCTGCAATATCTATTTTTTCTTGTTAAGTTGCTGATGTGCTGGAAAAATAATATCTGAAATATATTTTTCATAATCCCCTATAAAACTTGCCATTTCGTCAAAATAATCAAGCCTATCTTTAATTAATTTTGCCATTGGAGTATTTTCAAAAATATACATTGTTGCATCGGATTCAGGTGAAATGGTATATAAAATGCCCGCTAATCTCAATTTTTGAATAGCTTCATCTAAATCATCCGAATAATCAAAAATGCCATTATTTTTAAGATAAATATCATTCAAAAGTCGGCTGAATTGATTATTATTTTTACAACTTCTTATAAATTTTACTAGCCTATCTCTATTAAAAACAAGTTTTTTTTGTGAAACATTAATTGCAGTGAATAAACACATGAAATCGTATGGAGAAAATTCTGATACATAAAATTTTTCTATATGGTTTTGAGATTCTTCATAACCTTTTGTAACATTTATAATTTCTTGATTAATTAATTCTAAAGGAATTTCATCAATCGCTTCTCTTAATGCAATCCTGTTACAAAAATAAGTGTTATATTCAATATCTTCTGAAGTAGATACATATTGATCATGATTTTGATTTAAAACTTTAGCTACTTTATCAAGGGTTTTATTATCTTTTGTTAGACTTGTCTTTTCAACTCTAATACCACTGGGTTCTATTACAACAAAATCTTCTTCTTCTAAAAGACTTATAAGTCTTCCACTAACTAAATCAATAAAATAACTTCCATTAATTTTTGGCATTGATTTAGGATTATCAAGTCTATCTAAAAATAAAGTAAAAGAATCAGTTTTATCTTTAACAAAAACGATTTTAGATGAGTCCGTATTTGTTACTTTCTTCCAATATTCAATATTATTAAGATTTAATTCATATAACTTTAGCATTGTTAAAATCTCCTCTCGCGTATATTATTTTATCATAAAAAACACTATAAATTAAATGTTTTTTAATGAATTTTATCTAATAAGTGTTATTAAATATTTCTTATCATTAACTATTACTCGTTATTTAATAGTTACAATAATTATTCATTTATGGTTAGCAATAATCACAATTGAGTGAAAAGTTGTAGATATATTTCCCACTTGTTCTGATAGAAAGCTCGAATTAATTTATTTTGGAGAGTAATAAATACTAATAGAAATATTGTTTTTTATAAAAATAAAAAAGTCAAAGATTTTAATTGACTTTATATATCATTTTCGAAGTTGTATTCTATGCTATTGGTAGAATAAAAATTATATTTTTCAATCACAATAATTTTTTATCTATGCATTCCTTTTTTTTCGATTTTTTCGGGATATTGTTTATCTTCATCTATTTTAGCATAAAACTTCTCTTTAATTATTTTATCATAAAACATTTGATTATATCGCATAACTTCTTCAATTGAAGATACTGATTCACTTAAATTATATTAGTTTTTTTTCTTAGTCTTTTTCTTAGGAGCCACTGAAATGTTTTTTTTGTATTTCATCTTCAGGTATATCATTAATATTATTGCCATTACTTAATGAATAAGCAAAAAAATTATTTACAATTGTATTCAAAATATCATCTTTTAGATAGCAATAAATGGGATTATTACCTTTTATTTCTTTATAAGAACTAGTTGATGGCAAAAATTATATTCAATTGCATCGCTGGATGCAATAATTAATGATTTTTTTCCTTTATATAATTTTTCTATTAAATTTTTTATATCACTTTCTGAGTAGCTTATTTCAATATTAAGTTTTTCTAAAACTTTAGAGCTTCCAATAATATAAATTACACTTTCGTTATCTTCAATTTTTCTATTATTAGAATCTAATTTAAAATACATATCTATATCTTTATAAAATTTCTTTATATATATTTTTAAGCTCTAAGTCCATTTTAATATTTTCCATTATACCCCTCCCTATATATTATATCTAATAAAATTTATTTAGGCAATTTTATTTTTTCTAAAGTGTGAGAATTATCATATTTTATAAATGTTTTTAAAACTTTATCTATTTTTTCGATTAGGCTATTTAAGGGAGAATCTTCTCTAATCTTTTTTAATACATCTACTATGCTTATAACATGTTCATTCATTATTTCTTCATTTGAATTTGATATTATTCCATAATTTGTTATTTCTTTAGCCCCTGTTTCTATATTTTCTATGATTTTATAATTTTTATATTTGCTAGTTAAAATGTTATCAGCTAAATTTATTGATATTAATGATGGAAAGTTGGAATTAATGAAATAAATTGTAAAATCGTCTGAAAGAATGTTGTATGTTATTATATAATGAATATTTTCATATTGTTTTTGTCCTTTTTGGGCAAAAGTGATATTTCCATTATTTTCAAAAGTAATATTTCCTATGCCAGCTATATTCTTCCACATAATCATATTGACATTCCCGATGTATTTTTTTCCAATGATAATTCTTTTTAAAGGAACTCCTTGATATTTATCAGTAATTGATGTTCGATCAATTTTAAAATATTCAGCATCCAGTTGCTCTTTGACTAAATCGAAGTTTTTTAAAAAATCTGTAGGCAAAGTAACATTTTTATAAATTTCTTGCCAAGAATTATTATATTTAGATAAATTCTTTTTAGTTGTTAACATTTCCCAAGTAATTTGAGTTGTAGCAGCCAGTTGCTCTTCTCTTGTTAATTTTTTCACAATAAATCCTCCGTAATAGTTAATATGTTAGCATAAACTATAAATTAATTCAATATTGTTAAAAAATTGACAAAAATAAAAAAAAATATATAATAATTATTGTTTGTAAAAAGGCAGTGAGCATTATTATGAAAAAAAAGAATATATTATATAAACCTTTAATATTCTTAGGTGCAGGAATTATAGGGGCTAAAGCAGGGGCTGAATACTACCATAGAAGTGTTATTAAGGAATTAGTTCCTGATTATTTAAAAGATGAAATAATATGCCAATATTTAATAGATGATATTAATAGTTTAGATTCGCCTATTCTTAAAGATGATAATGTTGAAAATGTTTTGCAAAAATTAAAGATTTTACATTTGAATATGCGATTAAATGATGATTTAAGTATACTTGAAAGATGCCCAAGTTTATCAGAAGTTAAAATATATGATGCTGAGTTATTAACGGAAAAAGATATTAAATATATAAATAATTCTTATGCGTCTAAAATAACGCTTTTGTTTAGTAAGGGATTTTTAAAAAATCGGGATAATAAATTTGATATATCTAAAATTAAAAAAACAAATATTACGATAGATCTTTTAGATGGACAAACCGAATTAAATCATTTAGTGTTTATAAATTATTTACAAAATTATACAGATTCTATGTTTAGTGATTCATTTAATATCAATAAATATAAAAATTTAGATAATAAAATAAATAGAATTATTTATGATTTAAATATAGATAAAAATTTTCCTGATAAAAATAAGATATTAATCATTGCAAATTATATATGGAACAAAATACAATATGATGCAGATGTTGCAAATTATTCTATGGAAAATGCTTCATTTGCAGCTAAGCAATTAGGTACTGAAAAACAAATTTACTATAATGAGAATGATTTATCTTCAATTTTAAATAGTGATAAAGAAGAAGTAGATGGAATTTGTGTAAATTATGCTTCGCTTTTTGATATTATAGCCTATAAATTGAATATTAAAACAAGAATTATAGGAGGAACAAATCAAAATAATATTGGACATCTTTGGAATGTAGTTTATTTTGGCAATAATGAAAAAAAATATATTGATTTAACTTGGTCAGATAATGAAGGAAATATTAATAATTATTCTAATTATTTGCATGGGATTAAATATAAATTTAATAATGGTGAATTAAAAGATATTTATTATAGTAGTCTAGGAGTGAATTATTATAATTTATTAATAGCTTCCATTTTTGAAAATATAAATGATACACATACTGAGTTTAATTTATATGAAGATATAAATAGTCTTACACAAAAAGAATCAAAACAACAGCTTAAAGACTTCTTAATTGAATTGAAAAAAAATATTGAAAAAGAAAAACCACCTAAGTTAAACATGTTAGTATATGGGATTTTTTCTGGAATAGTTTCACTTAGAATTAAAAGTATACTATCGGATAAAAAAGAAATGAAAAAAAATTTATATAATAAAAGAGTGTAAAAATTACACTCTTTTATATATTTTTAAATTTTATTAATATTATTGTAGATATTATAAAAGTTATTAGAATAAATAATTTAATAAAATTAGACATATCTTTTTTTTCTGTACCAGTTTTTGGTAAAATAATTTTTTCATTTTTTATAATAATTTCTTGATTATTGTTATAGTTTTCATTATTTATTTCAAAATAAATTTTTTCATTTGCAACATTATAACCTTTAGGTGGACATGTTTCAATAATTTCATAATGGCCAAAACTGAGATTATTTATTTCAATATACCCAGATTTATTAGTTTTAAAAATATTTGTTCCATTTTCATTTAAAACGTATTCATTTGTATCTAAATTAAATATTTTAAAAGTAGCTCGATTATTTACAATTAGTTTTCCAGTTTTTTTATCTAATTTTAAAATTTTAATATTTCCTGTTTTTTCATAATTATTTAATTCATATTCAATAGTTTTTGAAGTGTTTTCATTTATTACTATTTTAAAATCTTTTATTTTTTCATAATTATCTTTGCTATTAACTTGAACGATATAATATGTTCCATATGGTAAAGTTACTGAGGCCACACCATTTTTATCAGTTGTAATTGTTTGAATTATTTTTCCACTATTATTAATAATATTAAAAATAATTCCCTCCTCGTCAGTATAATTATTTAATTTTTTATTACCATATTTTTTATGAATAATAATTTTGGATTTATATACTTCGTTTTTAATAGTCAATTCTTTTGAAATAGTATTATTTGTCAATGAAATCTCATATTTATTATTGTCGATTTTATATCCTTTTCCACTTTTACTTTCTTTAATGTAATAATTTCCGTAACCTAAGTCTTTAAAATTAACTATGCAATTCTCATCAATTTTGGCAGTTTCAATTAATTCATCATTACTATTATATAAATCAAAAGTAGTATCATGTAAACTTGCTTCGCCAGTAGTTTGGCATGACAATGTATCAGAATCAACTTTTTTAACAATTATTTCTCCTGGAGTAGCACTAACTTTAATACTGGTTTTCATTTCTGGAAATTTACCAACACTAATAAGATTTTGAAAATTATCTAATTTATAAACTATAGGTGAAGTATTATATATTGTATCTTTTTTTAATAAATTGATATTTACTTCTCCAGAATTTAGTGCTTCAATACTTAGTTCGTTATTATTTTTACTTATTTTAAAATTGTTAGAATCATACTGCAAATCATAGTTTTCTAATACTTCATTTTCATCATTTATAGTTGTTTTGCCTCCTTTAATTAAATGAATATTGTTACTATTAAATTTAATCTGTTTTTTGTGCGTATTGACTAAATTTTCAATTTCTTCTATTTCCTTAGTAAATTTTTCAACTCTTTGGCCATTAAGTTTGTCTGTAAAATATACTTCTCCATCCTTATCTGCTTCTCTTTGAATCATAACTTGGGTAATTGAATACCATTTATTTTCGGTGTGATTTTTATAGCCGTATCCATAATATGCAATCAAAGAAATATTTTGGATTTGTTCGCTAGATATTTCTGTTACATATTCAAAATTATCATATTCTTGATTTCTATCAAATTGTACCCATGGTTCTATACAATATACAAAATGATTATCACTATTTCTTAATATAAATCTTGATTGTTGATATTTAGAATTTCCATTTTTTTCTTTTTTTATATAGATATTTGAAATCCAGTCTCCTTCTTTAAAAGTTTCTTTTGCTTCTACCTTTGTGACTACAAAAATTGCAAATATTAATGCTAAAACAACTAATAATTTTTTCATTTCTCTCTCCTTTCGGGAGGTAATATAATAAAATCATAAGAGAAATTCAAATGCCAATTTTTAAGATTTAGTTAAAATGGATTATCAAAAAAAATAGTTTTATTCTATATAAATATATAAATTAAAAAAGATATTAATGTTTATATATCTTTTTTGTTAAAATAATTAATTTTTAAAATTACTTAAAAAAAATGTAGAAATTTGATTTATTTTTATAATTATTGTTTAATCTGCTTTGTCTCCTTGATATATATTATGCATTTTCATATATTTATCAATATCATTTAATACACAAAATTTTTTTGTTAACCAGTGTGGGGTGATCAAATCGTCAATTTTTGGATCTCCAGTAATTCTATGAATAATTATCTTTTCATTTAAATATTGTAATTGCGTACAAACTATATCAATATATTCTTCTTTAGTTAGTATTTTGAATTTATGTTTTTCATAATAATTGGCAAGTGGAGTATTTTTTAAAACGCTTAACATATGAATTTTAATTCCATCGATATTGAGGCTATTTAAATGTTTAACCGTATCAACCATCATTTTTTTTGTTTCAAAGGGAAGGCCATTAATTATATGAACAACTACTTCAATATTTCTTTTTTTCAATTTTTTTACCATGTTATCAAAACATTCAAGATTATGACCACGATTAATAAGTTTAAGCGTTTTTTCATGAATTGATTGTAAACCTAATTCAATAACTAAATTTGTTTTTTTATTTAGTTGTTCTAGATAATCTAAAACTTCATCAGAAATTGCATCGCATCTTGTAGCAATATCTAAACCAACTACATTAGGTATTTTCAAAATACTTTCATATTTTTCTTTTAAAATATTTAATGGAGCATAGGTGTTAGTATTTGCTTGAAAATAACCTATATAATATGCATCTTTCCACTTTTTTTCCATCATGTTTTTAACATTGTTAAATTGTGTAATTAAATCCTCGCTTTTGTTCCCGGCAAAGTCACCACTACCTAATTTGGAACAAAAAATACACCCATATCCATTAATTTTATTTGGACATGAAAAATTAGCATTTAAACTAACTTTAAATGTTTTTTTTCCATATTTTTCTTTTAAATGATAATTTAATGTGTGATATCTTTTATTATCTAAACTATACTTAAACTTTTTCATAATGTTATTGTATCAAATAATTAATTATTAAGAAATAAAATAAACAACGTTATTTTATTTTAAACGTTGTTTATTTTATTTAGAAGTTTTATTAGATTTTATTAAATCTTTACCATAAACTCTTTTTTCGTATTCTTTTTGTCCAGAAAAATTAAATGTTTTTATTAATTCTGGTTTCTTAATTTCTAAGTTAACTTTCAAAGCATTAACAATATCATTTAAACTTTCTTTAGAGGCTTGAAATGTATAAGCACCATTAATTGATTTATCAGATCCTGTTAGATATGTTTTTTCAATAGTAAAGAAATTATTTTCATTATTAGAAATTTTGTTAAGCATAGTTTTGGCAACTTCATAAAAACTTAACATTTGCTTTTTTTCCATATTAGTGTCGATGTTATTTGCTATTGCATCCAACACTGCATAAAATTTATTAATGGAATTAATTTCAGTTGCTTTTTTAGCAATTGCTTCTACTACTAATTGTTGATTTTGTACTCTTTGGAAATCGCCTAAAGGCAGAGTTTTACGATGCCTAGAAAACGCTAAAGCTTGCTCTCCATTTAATTCTTGAACACCTTTTTTTAAGCAAATTTCATGTTCTCCAAATTCTCGATTTGAATCTTGTTCACAAAACTTAAATCCAACATCAACTGTAATTCCACCTAATGCATCGACTAGATTAACAACACCTTTAAAATTTATCTTTACATAATAATCTATATTAATACCAGTATAATTTTGAATAGTATTTATTACACAAGAAGTTCCTCCATATGCAGATGAATTAATTTTGTTTTGTGCATTTTTTCTACAACTAATAGGAACATATGTATCTCTTGGAATAGAAAACACAACGGCATTTAAAGTTTTAGGATTAAATGTTATTAACATTAAAGTATCTCCATTAAAAGCTTGATTAGCGTTCATTGTTTCTTTTTCGGAGTCTACTCCAATTAACAAAATAGTAAATGGTTCAGTAAGTTTTTTCGAATTTTTAACTGTTTTTTTATCTTCATTTTCTCTTTTTTCACTATAAGTAAATAACACAGATGTTTCATTTTGAATATTTTCATATTCCTCTTCATTAGAAAATAATATAGAATAATTACTAGAAACTAATATTCCATCAACTTCTTTAGTATATAATGCATCAATCATATCTAAATAATCATCATAGTATTTAATTTGTATATTATCTAATTTTTCTTTTTCGATAAGTTTTTTGGCAATAACATATCCTTCAATATCTTGTTCATCTTTAATCATTGCAATTTTTTCATCTGAAGTGTTATTAATTTTATTACCTTTTAAAACTATTAAATTGGTAGTATATAATATTTCATTTTTGCTAACTTTATCAAGTTTACTAAGAGTTTTATCAATGTGATAGCTTGCAAAAATAAATAATGGTATCATGATAGAAATAAATAACAAAATAAAGATCATAATTTTGTGATGCTTTGTTATTAAACAAATAAGTCCTACTAAAATATAAACTAAAAAAATAATAAATAAACTGATAAGACTTACTACACGTATTAAAGTTTCTATTCCATTTAAATTTAAAATACTATTTGCTAAAAAAGCATAACTCACTATATAAGCTAAGGATAATACTATAAATAAGACTAATAATAATTTATTAGTTTTTTTAAGTTTTTTAAAAAGAATCATTTTATCTACCTCTTATCGTTATTATAAATTATAAACTATATTTTTTTTTTTTACAATTAAAACTGTTTTAATAATTAATATTGACAAAAAAATGTAAAATTTAATAATTTCATCCACTTTTTCTATTTTTTTATATAAATTTAGATAGCTTAATGGTATAATTTTTTTAAGAATTGGGTGGTAATATGAAGAAAATAATTAATGTATGCTTAATTATGCTTTTAGTATCTACTTATTTTGTAAATTTAATCCCTGTAAAGGCTGAAAGCTTAACAATTTATGGGTATAACAATCAAAGTGATAATTTAGCTATTAATAGAAGCGCTAAAACTGGGGATAAAGTGGCAAGTTTGCCAATTGCATCGTCTGTTAGATTAGTTTCAACAAATAAATATGGAACTAATGGTTGTTCTTCAGGATGGTATCAAGTTTATTATGAAGAAAATAAAATTGGTTATGTTTGCTCAAAAAATTTAACAACATATTCGGTATCATCTGACTATTCAACTGATGCTAGTTTTGCGAGTCAACTAAATGCATTCCCTGATAGTTATAAGCCATTTATAAAATATTTGCATTCTGTTTATCCTAATGCTAGTTTTGAGGCTTTTAATACAGGCTTAGATTGGAATAACTCAATTACAGAGGAATCTTATCTTAAAAAAAATTATATTCAAATAACTGATAATAATAAAGAGGGTTGGAAAAATCCTATTGATCCAAATACTATTTATGAAGCTCCTAATTGGTATGCTGCTAATGTAGATATGATTAAATATTTTATGGATCCTAGAAATTTTTTGAATGAAAAATATGTATTTCAATTTGAACAATTATCATATAGCTCTTCCCATACTGAAGACGGGGTTAAAAATATGATTGCTTCATCATTTATGGATAACCAAAATATTAAAGATAATAATGGGAATGATGTTAGTTATGCAAACGCTATCTTCTATGCTGGAAAAAATAACGGAATTTCTCCTTATCATCTAGCTTCTCGCATTATTCAAGAACAAGGAATAAATGGAACTGGAAATAGCATTAGTGGAAGAGTTTCCGGTTATGAAGGATACTACAATTATTATAATATTTATTCAACAGCTTCTAATGGTAGAACTGCAGTTCAAAATGGGCTTTATTATGCACAAGGATATACTAATAATAGCACTTCTTATGGAAGACCTTGGAATACGCCTTATAAAGCTATTAATGGTGGAGCAGAATGGATAGCAGATGGATATATAAATGTCGGACAAGATATAATATATTCACAAAAATTTGATATTGTTGGGCCAAAATATTATAGCCATCAGTATATGCAAAATGTTCAAGCTGCAGCTACTGAAGGCGGCAAAGCATATAATGCTTATAAAAAAATAAATAATTATAAAAATATTTCATACAAATTTAAAATACCAGTATATAATAACATGCCATCTAAAACTTATTTTGCATCTATTTTTGCTGGTGTTTCAACCAATGCTGGTACTAATAATTCTGTATCTGATAACGGTCAAAGTTCTGCAAATAGTCAAAGTAGCTCGCAAAATAATGTAAATTCTAATATAAGATATGGCGATTTAAATGGTGATAATGAAATAAATGCTATTGATATGTTAAGAGTAAAAAAACATATTTTAGGTGTTTCTGTTCTTAGCGGAAATGATTTGACTGCCGCAGATGTTAATAAAGATGGTAGTGTTGATTCAATTGATATGTTAAGAATAAAAAAACATATCTTAGGAATCATAACAATTAGTTAGGTGATAACATGAAAAAAGTAAAGTATATTTTATTTGGTTTTTTTACAAGTGTGCTCTTTTTAATAACAGCTCAAGCGAGTAATGTATCTGCAAGTATTTCCGGGCCATCATCAGCTGTAGTAGGCGAAACTGTTAAATTTACTGTAACTTTAAGAGCAAGTGGGTCTACTTTAGGTATCTGTACTTTCGATGTAGCGTTAAGTAATTTTAATGTTCCAGGCTCTTCTATTCAGTTAGATGACAAATGCTATGGTAAATCATCTTACTCTTATTCATTTAGTTATAAAGTAAAATCAAGTGGTAATGCTACTATTACAGTTAAAAATAGCAATATTGTATTAGATGATGAAAGTAGAGCTTATCCTACTGCTTCTAAAACTATTAAGGTTATAACTAAAGAAGAACAACTAGCATCTTTAAGTGATAATAATTATTTAAAAAGTTTAGGAGTTGAAGGTTATAGTTTGACTCCGGAATTTAATAAGGATACTTTAGAGTATACAGTTAATGTAGAAGAAAGTGTTGAAAAAATTGTTGTAACCGCTGAAAAGGAAGACGGTCGCGCTTCAATTACAGGAATTGGAGAAATTAATTTAAATGAATTAAATGGTAAAATTAATATTGATGTAATCAGTCAACGTGGGAATAAAAAAACATATATGATTAATGTTAATATTATTGATAGTAATCCAATTAAAAAGAATTTAAATGGGGAAAGTCTTACAATTGTTAAAAAAGCTTCTATGTTAGTTGCACCAGATGGATTTGAACAAACAACAATTAAAATGAGTGACCAAGATATACCAGCATTATATAATAAAAAAGCAAATATTACTTTAGTTGGTCTAAAAAATGACAAAGGTGTAGTTAGTTTATATATTTATGATGCGAAAAAAGATGAATTTAATGAATACAAAGAAGTAAAATCAAATTATATTTCTATCGTTGAAACAAATATTAAAAATGCACCAGAAGGATATTTTGCTACAACTATTAAAATAGGTGAGAAAAATGTTACTGCTTATAAAATGAATAGTAAATCAAAATTTTCTTTAATCTATGGAATTAATTTAGAAACTGGCGAAAAAAACTGGTATATGTATGATGAAGTAGAAGAAACTTTACAAAGATATAATGATGAAGAAATAAATAATTTAAATAAAAAATTAAAAGATTCTAAATTTTTGATTGAAATCCTTATTGGTGGATGTGTATTATTATTTATATTATTTCTTATTATGGCCACTAAAAAAGATAAACGTAATAGAAAAAAACAAAGTAATGAAAATAATGTTGAAGGAAAGAAAGTGGAAGTAAAAGAAACAAAAGGTAAAGGGGACGATACTGTAGAAATTAAACAGGATGAGATTAAAAAATTAGCAAAAAAAAGTAAAAGCAATAGTAAAAAATTAAAAGAATGGGATAAATAATGAAAAGTAACAAACTTTTCATTTTATTTATAAAACAAATAAAAATAAAATATAATACAAAGACTTTTAATTATAAGAATAATAGGGTATAATGTTTTTAGGAGTGTTTTTATATGCATATAAGTGTTAATGGGCATAATGTATTTTTAATAGTTATTGTGACTTTTATTGCATCAGCATTAATGGTGCCAATTATCAGAAAAGTTGCTTTTCATATTGGTTCAATTGACAAGCCTAATAAAAGAAGACTTAACAAAAAAAATATGCCTACTTTAGGCGGTATGGCTATATTTTTCGCATTTTTACTTGGATATATGCTATATGCTAAAAGTTTAACGCAAATGCTATCGATATTAATGGGAAGTATTTTAATTATTTTTATAGGAATTGTTGATGGTATTAATCCAGTTAAAGCTAAATATAAATTATTAGTTGAAGCAATAGCATCAGCGATAGTTGTATTTTATGGCCAAATTTATATCAATGAATTAAGTTTTTTTGGTATAAATCTTCATTTTATTACACCACTAAATTATATATGTACAATTATATTTATGTTAGTAATAATTAATGCAATAAATTTAATTGATGGATTAGATGGACTTTCATCAGGAATTAGTTCTATTTATTTTTTAACGATTGCAATTATATCTTTTATTTTAAATCAAGCTCAAGGATTAGATACAATTTTATCCTTAATAATGCTTGGATCTACTTTAGGTTTTTTAGTTTATAATTTTCCACCTGCTCGTATATATATGGGGGATGTAGGTAGTTTATTTTTAGGTTTTATAATTTCAGTTATAGCTTTGCTTGGATTTAAAAATGTTACTTTTACATCATTAATTGTACCATTAGCCTTATTAGCTATTCCTTTAACTGATGCACTACTTGCTTTCTTTAGAAGACTTTTAAAAGGAGAACCAATTGGCAAACCTGATAAGGAACATTTACATCATCAATTATTAAAACTTAATAAATCTACGACTAAAACAGTTTTAATTATATATTTAATGAATAGTATTTTTGCGTTAATTTCAATTTTATATGTTTTAAAAGCAGCAGAAGTCGCTATTGTTTTATATATTTTGATAACAATTGCCTTAATATTTATTATAATAAAAACTGATATCTTATTCGAACATAAAAAGAAAAAAAGGTGAGATATGAAACATAAAATAGATTTTAACAAAATTTTAATTATTTTTTTATTGCTTTCACCATTTATTGATTTGTTTACTTCATTAATGGTCCATGCAAATATAAGCATAACTATTGGGATGATATCAAGACTTATTTTTCTAATATTTGTTATTTTTTATACTATTAAAAATTTTAAATATAAATATTTTTATATTTTGTATCTTTTTTTGATAGCAATATATTTAGGAATATATCTTTTACTCCTTAAAAACAATTTATTTTATGAAATAAGTTGGGTTTTAAAAATATTTTATTTTCCTATTATGTTAATCAGTTTATTTTTTATTAATAAAGATAATCCAATTAAAATGAATCAAAAATATTTAATAATTTACGTATTTACATATATATTTTTAATATTATTTGGTAATTTAAGCGGACATGCTTTTAATAGTTATGAAATAACTAAACTGGGAAAATTGGGCTTTTTTAATGCTGCTAATGAAATAAGTTGTATCATAGCAATATTAATTCCTTTTCTTTTCTATTATTTTTTAAAGAAGATTAATGTTTTTAATATAATATTATTATTAATATTCATCGTTACAATATTTTCCATCGGGACAAAAACACCACTAATTTCTTTGGGATTAACTATTATAACTTATGGCATATTTTACTTAATAAAATTATTTAAAAGGAATAAAAAGTTATCCTTAATTTTAATTTTAAGTTTTGGAATTATTACCATATTAGTATCTTTTTTAATGATCCCTAAGACCCCTATTTATAAAAATACTATTGTGCATTTAGAATATTTACATATTAAACATTTAAAGGATTTATTAACATTTAAAAATATTGATCATTTCTTTTTAGGAAGTAGATTGAAATTTTTATCTAATGTAGCAATTGTTTTTAATAATAGTAGTTTTTTAAATAAACTATTTGGTATAGGTTACTCTATTGTAAATAAAACTATAGAAATGGATTTCTTTGATGTTTTTTATCATCTAGGAGTTATAGGATTTACATTATTTATAATACCTATAATTACTGTTTTTAGGTATGGTTTTAAAAAAAATGATTTAAATTTACCGATAATTTTAACAATAATAATGTGCTTTCTTACTAGTTTTGTTGTAGGGCATGTTTTAGTTGCTCCTTCTGTATCATTATTAGTTTGTTTGATATTTGTTGTTAAACCAAAAAGATGCGCTAAGAAAAAATTAATTTTTACTGCGAATGATATGTGTATTGGTGGTATTGAAAGTGCATTAGTTAATTTGCTTGATAAGATTGATTATAATAAATATTCTGTTACTTTATTATTAGAACAAAAAAAAGGGCCTTTAGTTAAAAAAATAAATAATAATGTAAAAATTATTGATTATAAACTTTCACATAATAAAAATATTTTTATAAGAAAATTAATTAATTTATATAAAAGAATAATTTTTACGATTGTAAATTATAATCAATATAATTTTTCATGTTGCTTTGCAACCTATTCTCTTTTAGGTAGTAAAATATCAAGAATAGCTTCTAAAAATAATTCTATATATATTCATGGTGATTATGTATTGGATTTTAATGATATTGATAAAGTTAAAGATTTTTTTAATCATCGAGCAATTTTAAAATTTAAAAAGGTTATTTTTGTTTCGAATGAATCACGTAAGCGTTTAATTAGTATTTATCCAAAACTAGAGAAAACAAGTATAGTTATTAACAATTTCTTTGATTATAAAAAAATTGTTAATGATTCAAATAAAAAAATAAATTTAAAGAAAAAATCTAAGGAAAAGTTATTTGTCTTTGTTGGTAGACTAGAAGAAAAAACAAAAAGAATATCAATAATAATTAATTTAATAGATTATTTAAATAAAAAAGGAATAAACTCAAGTTTATGGATCATCGGTGATGGTATTGATAAAAATTTTTATCGTTCTTTAATAAAAAGTAAAAAACTTGAAAAGAAAATAATTTTAGTTGGGGCAAAGATTAATCCTTATCCATATATGAAAAAAGCAGATTATATTATTTTAACGTCTAAAAATGAAGGTTTTCCAGTTGTTTTCTTAGAAGCTATTGTTATGTCAAAAAAAATTATTTCCACTTTAGATATAAGTGATGATTATTTTTCTTTAAAAAATCGTTTTGGTTTTATTGTAAATGAAAAAACAATTTTTACTGATGTTGAAAAAATAATTAAACATGATAATTTAAAATATGAATCAGTTGATTTTGATTTTTTAGAAAGAAAAAAAATTAAAGTTCTTGAAGAAATTTTTGAAGGAGAAAAAAATGATTAAATATAGTTTTATAGTGCCAGTATATAATACTGAAAAATATTTAAAAAAATGTTTAGATAGTATTTTAAAACAAAAGATAAAAGATTATGAAATAATTGTTGTTAATGATGGATCAACTGATAATTCTGAGAAAATTATCAAAGGTTATTTAACTAAAAAGTTAAAATACATATATCAAAAAAATGAGGGTTTAAGTTCTGCAAGAAATACAGGAGTTCTTAATGCTACTGGAAAATTTTTAATATTTGTAGATAGTGATGATTTTATTGACCAAGATTTTTTGGAAGTAATTGATAAAAATTTAAAAGAAGATATAGATGTGCTACGCTATCAAATAAAAGAAATTTATAATAATGATGTAATAGAATATCATGAAAAAGAATTTAATAATTTAACAGGTTATGATGCCTTTTCTATAATATGTAAATATCATTTTGTAGAAAATAGCTGGGCTTATGTATATAACAGAAAATTTTGGCTTAACAATAACTTTGCATTTACAAAAGGGATTTATCATGAAGATTTTGCATTAACTCCTTTAATTTTAATGAAAGCAAAATCTGTAAGCAGTATTGATTATTTAGGATATAATTATGCTATCCGTAAAGGTAGTATTATGAGTAAAGGGGATTATGAAAAAGAAAAAAAGAAGTGCTTTGATGTTATAAATGCTACAATTAGAATGAAAAAAGAAATTTTAAATTATAATCCTCAAAATAAAGAATTGTTTTTAAGTTTTATTGCTAATTGTGCAATCGAGAAAGCCAGAGTATTAAATAAAGAAGATTTTAAAAAATATCAAAAAATATTAAAAGAAAATGGTATTTTAAATGATATTATAGCAAATAATATTGTAAGAAAATTAAAAAAAATTATTATTAATTTAAATTTAAAATTTTATTTAAAATTAAAAAAATAATTAAAAAGGAGAATAATTATGGAAAAAGCAAAAGTATATTTTACAAAAGAAATTACACCAGAAAGTGTAATTAAAATGTTTAAGATATTAGGAAAGGAGTTGCCTGGTAAAGTAGCTGTGAAAGTTCATTCTGGTGAAGAAGGAAATCAAAATTATCTTAGACCAGAATTTTTAAAACCTATGGTTGATTATATTAATGGGACTATTGTTGAATGTAATACAGCTTATGAAGGAGCAAGAAATACAACTGAAAAACATATTAAATTAATGAAAACTCATGGTTGGTCAAAATACTTTAATGTCGATATAATGGATAATAAAACTCCTGATAAAGTTTTAAAAATTCCTAATGGAAAAGTAATAAAAAAGAATTATGTGGGAAAAAATATAGATAACTATGATTCTATGTTAGTGTTATCACATTTTAAAGGACATCCAATGGGTGGTTATGGTGGAGCGTTAAAACAATTATCTATTGGCGTATCTTCTTCTAAAGGGAAAAGATATATTCATTGCGTTGGAAAAGAAAATGGTAGTTATGAAGATATGTTTAATGTAGATCAAATTAAATTTTTAGAAGCCATGGCAGATGCGGCATCATCAATAGTTAATTATTTTAAAGGGAATATAGCTTATATTAATTTGATGTGTAATATGTCTGTTGATTGTGATTGCTGTAGCAATGCAGAAGATCCTTGCATGAAAGATATTGGCATATTAGCTTCTTTAGATCCTGTAGCTATTGATAAAGCTTGTATTGATTTAGTAAAAAACTCTAATGATCCAGGAAAGGATCATTTACTTGAACGTATTAATTCAAGAAATGGCAGTCATACTATCGATGCAGCAAATAATCTTGGTATCGGTACAAAAGAATATGAATTAATAGTGGTAGATTAAAAATGAAATTTTTTTCATTTTTTTCATTTTTACTTTTATAAAAAAATATAATATAATAGTTATATAGTTATAAAAATAGAAAGGAAATATTTATAACTAGCGCTTGAACCATTTTGGTTGACGAGGTTAACAGTTGTCGAAATTTCAGCGGATGCTGTTACGGATTATACGTTCGTTAGATTATTATTAAAAAGCAAAATTAAAATTGTAACAAAGTAATAATCATGTATTAGGAGGAAGTTAATTTATGTGTGGTATTGTTGGATACCTTGGAAATAAAAAAGCAATTCCAGTTATAATGCAAGGCTTAAAAAGCCTGGAATATCGCGGATATGATTCAGCAGGAATTGCTTATATCAAAAATGATAAAGTTAATATAATTAAAAAGGCTGGTAAAATTAAAAATTTAGATAATGTTTTAAACTATAAAGAGGATACTTATTTAGGAATTGCTCATACCAGGTGGGCAACTCATGGTAAAGCAAATGATATTAATGCTCATCCACATAAATATGGTAAAATCACTATAGTTCATAATGGTATTATTGAAAATTATGATAATTTAAAAAAAGAATTAATAAAAAAAGGCAAAACTTTTATTAGTGAAACCGATACAGAGGTTGTAGCATGCCTGCTTGATGAAATATATGAAAAAAATAAAAATATGTTAGAAGCTATCAATTTATTAGCAAAAAGATTGAATGGGTCTTATGCATTAAATATTATTTGTAGTGATGAGCCACATACACTATATGCAGTTAGAAAAGATAGTCCTTTAATTGTAGGCAATGGAAATCAAGAATATATATTAGCAAGTGATATACCGGCTTTACTTCATGTTACGAATAAATATTTTTTATTGGATAATTATGATATTGTTAAAATCGATAATAATGGTTTAAAATTTTATGACGAAAATTTAAAACAAATAAAAAAACAAGAAAAAGTATACACAGGAGACTTGGAGGTTTCTTCAAAAAAAGGTTACGATCATTTTATGCTTAAAGAAATTAATGAACAGCCGGAGTTAATAAAAAAGTTATTTAGAAAGTATGCAATTGGGGATAAATTTAGTAATGTATTTGATATATCAAAATATAAAAGTATTGAAATAGTTGCTTGCGGTAGTGCTTATCATGCTGGGCTTATAGGTAAATATTATATCGAACATTTAGCAAATATTAAAACCACTGTTACCTATGCATCAGAATATCGTTATCAAAAAAATTTCTTTGATAAAGATTCGTTAGTAATAATCATTTCACAATCTGGAGAAACAGCAGATAGTTTAGCAGCACTAAAATTAGCTAAGAAAAATAAAATAGATACATTAGCTATTGTTAATGTTTTTGAATCATCAATTGCTAGAGAAGCAAAATATGTTTTTTATACAGAAGCCGGAATTGAAGTGGCTGTAGCAACGACAAAAGCTTATCTAGCTCAAATATTAGTTCTTTTAATGCTTGCTGCAAATACTTTAAAAGATCAAAGCGAAGTAATAAATAGTTTAAAACTATTACCTAATTTACTCTCTCAATATATTAATAATTATGATTATAAAAAAATAGCTAAAAAATTAGTTAACTACGAACACATATTTTATTTAGGTAGGGGTCTAGATTTTTCCTTAGCTATGGAAGGTAGTTTAAAACTGAAAGAAATTTCATATATTCATAGTGAGGCATATCCGGCTGGAGAATTAAAGCATGGAACAATTTCTTTAATCGATAAGAATACAGGGATAATTGCTATTGTTATTGATAAAACAATTAAAGAAAAAACAATAAGTAATATTAAAGAAGTTGCTTCAAGAGGAGCTAAAATATTAGCAATTACTAATGATGAAAAAAATGAGTTTAGTGATACAAAAATATTATTAGAAGATTATAATGACATATTAAATCCATTAGTAACAATTATTTCAATGCAATTACTTGCATATCATATTGCAAAATTAAAAAAATGTGATATTGATAAACCAAGAAATTTAGCTAAGTCTGTTACAGTAGAATAATGCGCTTTGGCGTATTTTTTTTATATAATCTTTAAATTGAATTATTAAATTAATATATGGTATAATTAATTAAAGCGAAAAGAGGAAAACTTATGATAAAAAATATGGCAAATAATTTTAAAAAATACTCATTTTTAATGCAACAACTTATTTCAAGAGATTTTAAAGTTAAATATAAAAGATCAATATTAGGAGTTTTATGGTCTATCTTACAACCTGTTTTAATGATGACAGTTATGGCAATTGTATTTTCACAAATGTTTAAGTTTAAAGTGGAAGGGGTAAACTATTTAGTTTATCTAATGACCGGGCTTATTATGTTTAATTATTTTAGTGAAGCTACATCTAATGCAATGACATCGGTTGTTTATAATTTTACATTAATAAATAAGATATATATACCAAAGTATATATTTCCTATAGCAAAGTGTCTTTTTGTTGGAATAAATTTTTTGTTAACTTTAATTCCTTGGTTTGCAATAATATTATTATCTTATATTGGATTAGGAGAATATGCTTGCCCAATTAATTTATGGTATATTTTAATACCTTATATTTTATTATGCTTTTTTATGTTTACATTAGGAATTGGTTTAATAGTCTCTTGTGTTTCAGTATTTCTAAGAGATATGTTTTATATTTATAGTATTATTCTAACAATCTGGAATTATTTAACTCCAATTTTCTATAGTTTAGAAATTTTACCACCGACTTTGCAAACAATATTTAAATATAATCCACTTTATTTATTTATTACAGGGGTAAGAAGTATTGTTCTATATGGCCAAAGGCCTTCTTTTGTTCAATTAGGATCAATGTTTATAGTTGGCCTAATAACTATGATAATTGGGTTATTTGTCTTTAAGAAAAAACAAGATAAATTTATCTATTATGTTTAGGGAGGAAATATGATTAAACTAGAAAATATTTCAATGAAATTTAATTTAGGAATAGAAGCTACGTCCTTTAAAGAAACTTTTATTGCTTTATTTAATAAGAAAAAAAGAATTAAAAAAAATGATAATGAATTTTGGGCATTAAAAAACGTATCTTTCGAAGTCCAACAAGGTGAGGTTATTGGATTAATTGGATCAAATGGTGCTGGAAAATCTACTTTATTAAAAGTAGTTAGTGGCGTTATGAAACCAACTAAGGGTAAAGTAACTGTAAATGGGATAATTTCACCCATGATTGAATTAGGTGCTGGCTTTGATGCTGAGTTAACTGCGCGAGAAAACGTTTATTTAAATGGGGCAATACTAGGTTATTCAAAAAAGTTTATTGAAGAAAAGTATCAAGAAATAGTTGAATTCTCAGAGTTAAAAGATTTTATGGAAGTACCTGTTAAAAATTTTTCATCAGGTATGACTGCAAAACTTGCTTTTTCGATTGCAACTATTGTTAATCCAGAAATATTAATTGTTGATGAAATTTTGTCAGTTGGTGATATTAAATTTCAAGAAAAAAGCAAAAAGAAAATGATGGATATGATAAAAGGTGGGACTACTGTGCTATATGTTTCTCATACATTAGATTCAATTAGAGAATTATGCACAAAAGTAATTTGGCTAGAGCATGGAGAAATACAAATGATTGGAAAACCTAATGAAGTATGTGATGCTTATTATAAAAAACAATTAGGATAGAAGGAAGTAGATTATGAGTTTTGATTTTAAAGTTACGCCGATAAATAAAAATATAAAAGATGATGTTAAAGAAATTGAAAAATTTAAACCATTAGTATCTATTATTACCCCCTTTTATAATTCAGGTGAATATATAGAGGATACTGCTAAATCAGTTTTAAATCAATCTTTTCCATGGTTTGAATGGATTATCATTGATGATGGAAGCAAAGATAAATATAGTTTAGATGTATTAAATGAATTAGAAAAAAAAGATAAAAGAATAAAAGTTTATCATAAAAAAAACGAAGGTCTAGCAATTACTAGAGATTTTGGTGCTTCTAAAGCTAGTAAAAGTAGTAAATATTTGGTTTTCTTAGATGATGACGATTTAATTGAACAAAACTATATTGAATGTGCTTTTTATTCATTAGAGACTAACCCTAATGCTTGTTTTTCATATACTGACTCTGTTGGTTTTGGTGAAATGGAATATTTATGGAAGCAAAAATTTGATATTAAAAAAGAGGTTAATCAAAATATATTAGTTGCTACTGCAATGATTAGAAAAGAAGATTTTTTTGCTGTAGGTGGTTATGGAACAAAAGAAAAAGGAATAAATGAAGATTGGGTTTTTTGGCTTAAACTATTTTCTATGTCAAAAATACCTTTGCACTTAAATTATTATGGTTTTTGGTACAGAAGAAAGGAAAATGGAGAATTAAAAAAATCAGAATCTAAAAAAAATTGGCAAACAACAAATGCGCTTTTAAATAAATATAAAGATAAAGTTGATTTTGATTTACAAGCAATTGAATACCCAAAAGATAATTATGATTGGGACGATGTATTTAGAGTGGCTAATCCTTTTAAAGTTTTTTCTAAAATAAAATCTAAGAAAAAAAATATAATTATGATAATGCCACATGTAGTTATTGGGGGAGCAGATAAATTTAATATAGATTTTTTAAAGGGCTTGAATAATAAATATTGTGTTACAGCGATATTTACTAATATTAGCGATAATGATTGGTTAAATGAAATTAAAAAGTATGTTGATACTTATTATATTTTACCTTCTTTTATAGATAGAAAATACTGGCATTTATTTTTAGAGTATTTAATAAAAAAGAATAATACAGAACTTATTTTTAATTCTAATAGCATTTATGGATATATGTCTTTACCATATATAAAAAGCAAATTTAATGATATTAAAATATTAGATTATGTTCATATGGAGGAATGGTATAATCGAAATGGAGGATACTCTAGAGATTCAAGTGCTGTATCTTCTGTTATAGATAAAACCTTAGTTTGTAATAAGCATTCTGAAAATATTTTAATTGATTATTTTAAAAGAGATCCTAAAGAAGTATCAACGGTATACATTGGAGTAGATGAAGAAAAATTCGTTAATGATTATACTCAAGAACAAATAATGGCAATAAAAGATAAATATAATTTGCCATCAGATAAAAAAATAATATCATTTATTGCTAGAATTGCTGATCAAAAAAGACCTTTTTTGCTTTTTGAGATAATTAAGGCTTTTACTCAAAAACATAATGATTCTATTTTTGTTATTTGCGGTGATGGTCCTTTACTTAATATATTAATGGGAAAAATAAAAAAAGCTAAACTTGATGATTTTGTATATTTTCTTGGCAGTGTGAAAAATTCAAAAGAAATTTATGCTATAAGTGATTGTACATTAAATTGTTCTATTAAAGAAGGTTTAGCGCTGACAACTTATGAATCTTTATCTATGGGAGTCCCAATAGTTTCTAGTAATGTTGGTGGTCAAAATGAAATAATTGATAAATCTGTTGGATATGTTATTGATACAAACCAAAAAGAAGAAGATGTTAGAGATTATAATTATGATAAGGAAGAAATTTTTAAATTTGTTAAATGTTTAGAGCAAGTTCTTGCAAATAATAATAAATATAAAGTAAATTGTCGAAAAAAAATATTAAATGGCTTTACGATAAAACAAATGAATCAAAACATGAATAAAATCATCGCTAATTTATTGAAAAATAAAAGTAATAAAAAGTTTGAAAATAATGATATTGCTTTAGAATTATTAAATCAATATTTATTAGAGTCAAAAGAAGAGTTTAAATATTTTATTAATTATGATAAAAATGGTGGAAATGCTATAATATATTGGACTAGAAGACAATACATTAAGGATTTATTAATTAATTGGTTAATAAAAATGCATATATATAAAGAAGCGGTAATTTTATATCGAATTTTTAGAAACTTAATGGGAATTATATTAGTACCTTTCTATATTTTAAAATTGATAGGACAAATAATTTATAGAATAGTTAGAATAATAAAAAAACTAATTGTAAGGAGCTAAAATATGAAATACGGATTACTTTATTATAAAGATACAGATAATATTGGTGATGATATACAAACTTATGCCCAAAAAAGATTTTTACCTAGAATAGATTACTTAATTGATAGAGAAAAGATAGGGATGTTTATTCCTGAAAAAAAAGAACTTGTTTCTGTAATTATGAATGGATGGTATCTACATAATAAAGTAGCTTGGCCTCCCTCTCCTTATATTAATCCTTTATTAATTTCTATGCATTTTACTACTAATAAAAGATTAAATGGGAATTATTTTTGGTTAAATGACCGGGGGGGGAAGTACTTAAATGAAAATGGTCCAATTGGCTGTAGGGATAAAGAAAGTCAAAGGCTATTAAGTCAAAATAAAATTGAAAATTATTTTTCTGGCTGCCTTACTTTGACAATCAAACCTTTTGATGAAATTAAAAAAAGTAATTATATTTGTTTGGTTGATGTTTGTGATCAAATTGTTGATAAAGTGAAAAAATCAACTGACCTACCGATAAAAATAATTAGTCATAATGTCGCGCCAAAATCTTATTCTCAAAAAACAATAGAAGATAGGATGAATAATGTTGAAAATTTATTAAAAGTATATCAGAAAGCTCATTTGGTAATAACAACAAGATTGCATGCTATGCTACCCTCTATTGCATTAGGTACACCCGTAATATATATTAAAGAAGAAAATTACGAAAAGGATCGTTTAGATACTTTTACTAAATTCGTTGATTCTTATATTAAAAATGATTTTATAAATATGGATATTAAAAAAATTCTTAGTGAACCTAAGAGAATTGATCCAAAATTTAAAGAAATTGCAAATAAATTAGAAATTGAATGTCAGAAATTTATAGAAAGAAAAGTTTCAAAAATTCTTCCACCATTAAATGAATATAAAATATTAGTCGACGATAGAAATTATTATGCTGCCCTTTATGAAAGTTGTTTGAAACAATCAATTAATAATATAAAAGAAGCAGATAATTATTTTCGTTTAAAAGAGGAAAGAGATTCTATAATTGAAAAATTAAAAAATGATAATTCAAAACAAATATCTAATTTAAATAATATAATTGATGAGCAAGAAAAAAGATTAAAAAACATTTTAAATAGTAGGACTTATAAAATTGCTTTAAAAATAAGAAAGATTTTTAAACCAATTTTATTAATTAAAAATAGATATAATAAAAAATAATGAGGTGATTATGAATGCCCAAATATATTCATTATTGTTGGTTTGGTAACAAACCATTACCTAAATTAGCTAAAAAATGTATTAAAAGTTGGGAAAAATATCTCCCAGATTTTAAAATAATTAAGTGGTCTGAGGAAAACGTAAATTTAAATGAATGCAAATTTATAGAAGAAGCTTATAAAAACAAAAAATGGGCATTTGTTGCTGATTATGCTAGAGCTAAAGCTTTAAATGAAATGGGCGGTATATATTTTGATACTGATATGATGATTACCAAAGATATTTCAAAAATGTTAGAAAATGAAACATTTTTGGGAGTTGAAGATACTGGTTGTGTAGCTGTTGGGGTATGGTATGAAAAACATAAAAATAACTATTTACCCAATGAACTATTAAAAGTTTATAAAAATTTTAAACATTTTGATATTAAAAAAATTAGTGAATATAGCATACCTATATTAATAACTAAAATACTGGATAGTATAGGATTTAAAAAAGGTAAAAATCAATTACAGATTTTAAATTCAAATATCTATATATATCCACGTGATTATTTTTACCCTTATTCATATAACTGGCAAAATAATAAATTTACTCATAATACTTGTATGATTCATTATTATGATGCAAGTTGGATATCTTTGAAGGAAAAAATTGAAATATTTTTGGTTAGAAAATTAGGTAGAAAGAAAACTTTTGCATTATTAAAATCGTATAGAATTTTAAAACAACAAATAAAAAAATGTTTAAAAGTATTATTATTTCCAATTGTATTATATAAAAAAAGAAAATTTAATAAATCTTTAATAGATGAACGTTATATAAACAGAATTAATAATACAATCAATATTTTAGATAAGTTAAACTATAAAAATAGTATTGTATTTTATAACAGTGATTGGCTAGGTGTTACATCAGCAACAAAAGAATTATTTGATAATACAATAGATTGTGGAGAAATATATCGAAAAAAAGATATCAGAAAAATAGCCCATACTATTATTTCAAATAAAATTAATCAAGTTATTTTTAGCTCCTTTGCTTATGGTTGGAAAGATTTAGCTTTATATTTGAAAAAGAAAAATAAGAATTTGAAAATAAAAACATATTGGCATGGAAGTCATTCACAAATTTTAGATAGTTATGGGTGGACAAGAAATAAAGAGATAATAAAATTACATAAAAAAGGTGTAATTGATGTTATGGGAAGTTGTAAGGGAAGTCTTATAAATTTCTATAAAAAAGAACATTTTGATATAATGTTTTTGTCTAATAAAGTAGTACTAAATAATAAAGTAAATAAATCTCAATTATCTGAAATTAAGATTGGGTTATATGCAGCTAAATGTGATGACTGGCGCAAAAATATGTTTACACAAATAGCAGCTGTGTCTTTAATTGATAATGCAGTCATTGATATGGTACCTTTAAACGATACAGCTTTAGAATTTTCTAAAATTTTAGGAGTAAAAATAACCGGGAGTAAAAGTCCTTTAAATAGAGAACAACTTATAGAAAGAATGGCAAATAATACCCTTAATTTATATATTACTTATTCAGAATGTGCTCCTATGCTACCATTAGAAAGTATGGAAAATGGTGTTGTTTGCTTGACTGGTAACAATCATCATTATTTCAAAGATAATAAACTTGGAAATTATATTGTAGTTGATAATGAAGAAGATGTTTTAGAAATAAAAAATAAAATAGAAAGTGGTATTAAAAATACTAATAAAATTTTAAAATTATATAATGATTTCAGCAATAAAAACGAAAAAGATAGTAATGATAAAGTTAAACAATTTTTAAATAAGTAGGTGATACAATGTTTTTCGATAAAAATATAATATTTAATAAAAAATATTTGTTAATAATCCCTAAAGATAAATCAAGTTATATAAAATATTTTAATTATACTTTTAAAAACGTTTTTATTTATGATTACGAAAATGATCCAGATAGTTTAAATAATATTAAATACAATAATTTTACAGAAATTATTTTTGTAGATTTTCTTCCATATTATGAAGAGTTTATTACCAATAATGGGCAAGATTTTACAATAAAATTTATTATTACTGAGCCATTAGGAGCATTTTCTGATAATGGGAAGTATTCTACTTTTAAAAATATTATGAGATTATTTGATAACAATATAATTAAATCATTGGGGGTAATTGATAAAAATTTATATGAAGTTTTATCTGTTAAGCATAAAAACATTTATAAAATTGATTTAGATATACCGAAGAATAAGGGAATCACTAAAAATTTTGGCCAAACAATTGGTATTTTATCTAATCAAGGCGATCCAAAACATAGTTTTTATAATGCATTAAGCGCAATAAAACTAAATAATCATATAGCTAAAATAATGAAACCTAATAAAGAAACTAAAAATTTTGCTAAATTATTTAAAATAAAAATTTTATCGTGTAATAATTATTCTGATTTAATTAAGAATAATTTGGTTAATGTATATGTTAATTTTACAAATAATAATAATTGTTTATTTTATGAAAGTATGGATCAAGGAATACCATGTATAATTGGTAATAATGATTTAGAATTAAATGAGTATCTAAAAAATAATTTAGTGGTAAAAAGTGATGATAGCGTTGATGAAATTGCTGAAAAGATTGAAAATGCTTTAAAAAATAGAAAAAAAATTATTGAAGAATATAATAAAATTAGAGATAATTACACAAAAAACGTAATTGAAAAGCTTGAAAAATTTTTAGAATGTAAAATAGAAACAGAAGTTCATAATGATTATAAAAAAATATTATCTATAATAGTACCTATTTATAATACAGAAAAGTATTTAGATGGTTGTTTAAAATCTATAATAAAAGCATTGCCAAATAAATTTAGAATAAACACAGAAATTTTATTAATAAATGATGGATCAACTGATAATTCAAGTAAAATTGCTATGAAGTATGAAAAAAAATATCCAAAATTAATAAAATATTATAATCAAAAAAATAGAGGTTTGGGGAATGTAAGAAATTTTGGTTTAAAAGTTTCACAAGGAAAGTATATATCCTCAATTGATTCAGATGATATTATTCACAAAAATTTTTATAAAGAATTTTTTGCTACGTTAGATGAAAATGTAGATATAATTATTTGTGATTGGCTATCGATTACTACGAATTCAAAATTTGATACAGCTGCATTGGATACGCTGTTGCCATTTGATTCTAAATATAAAAAAATATTATACGCTACAATAATGCCTTCGGCATGTAATAAAATTGTTAAAAAAAGTTTATATAATAATGTAAAATTTATTGAAAATAAGAAATATGAAGATTTAAGCGCAAATCCTATTATTATGCTAAAAGCACAAACTATTAAGTATATAAATAAAAGTTATTATGGTTATATGTTAAGTCCTGGATCAATTATGAGGTCTAATGCTGGTATTGATATGATTGATATATTAAAAATATTAGATGATAGAATAAAAAAAGCATCTTTATTAAATAGTACTAGTCATATTGAATTTATAAATTATGTATATTGGTGGAGATTAGAAGAATTATTTTTTAATCAATTGTATAATTTAGATAAAAAAGAATTGAAAAGGTTTATTGATTATTACTATGCAAATATCAAAGAAATTAGTGATTTGTTATTTAAAAATAATGAATTTGTTAATGATATAATTAATTTATTTGACGAAGAAACAAAGGAGTATATTTTTAAAAGAAATAAAGCAATAATCAATAATCAGTTATATGAATTTATTATTAATGCAATTAATAATAATAATAATTACAAAATTATAACTGCAGCGATGATATTATATAATATAGATAATAGAAAAAAATGATTTGTTAATCATTTTTTTTAATTAATACTCCGTTAATTGAATAAAAGCATGCTATTAACATTATAGGTAATATATGAAATAAATATCTTGAAGAAACCTCCCATATGTTAAAAAATAAAAAGTATCCTATTAATGCACATATAATAAAATAATAAATTAAATCATTTTTATTTCGTTTTTTTAAAATTGGGGATAATAACATTAAAATAAATAATAAAATATGTTTAACTTGTAAATAATATGCAAATATATTAAAATATTTTCCATTACTTAAAATAAATTCATGAATTATATTTTTGTTAGTAGATAATCGCAATAACTCAGGCGAGTATAATGTTCCATCTCCCCATAAGTAAGTATTTTTATTCATATAAAACGTTAATATTTTTTTAGTTTTAAATAGTTTTTTAATTCTATTAGAAATTTCCTTTTTATTATATTTTATTTTTAATTTATAATCTCCTGCATCAAAAGTATTTTGATAATCTTCATAATTATAATTTCCATAATTATGAAGTCCCATCATTATCCAATGAGTTGCTGGTACTTTGACATCATTTAATAAATCTTTATTAAATTTAGCTGTTATAAATGTTTTATTTAAAAATATAATTAATATCATCGATAATATAGAAAAAGCAGCATATTTATAGGTTCTTAAACAATTCTTTTTAAAAAAAACAATTATTAAAAAAGCAATAAACAAAATAATTATTGTGAATTTTATATTAATGCCTATTCCAATTATTAAACCTAAAAAAATTGATTTTAATAAATCTTTTTTATCAAAGTTATTAATTGGATATGTTCTCTTTAAAAAATAAACACTATAATAACAAATGATACTTATTAATGTAAATGCTATTGTATCAGTATAAATTATCGGAACATATAATAGAATCGGCAAACAAGTAAATAATAAATATATTAGTATTTTTTTACTTTTAGATTTAAATATTAAATTAATAGTACGATATACAAATATTAATCCTAAATCTAAGACAATTGCATTAATAATCATAGCAGGAATTAATAAATTTTTAATTTTTATTAGTTTAAAAGGAATTAAAAACAATTTTAATAAATATGCAAATAGTACATTATTCTGAAATTGATAAAAATAAATTGATTCAGAAATAGAAGAATTATTACTTGTAACTATATCAAATACTACTTTAAAGTCCCAAGAAGGTTCTACGGGTAAAAAGATTATTATTAAAATTTGTAAAATAGCGTAAATAGCCATGAATATATAAACATATTTTTTTTCAGAAATATTTGTTTTGGTCAAAATTTTATATATTAAGAACAAATAACCGCTATATATAATAATGCCAATTAATATTATTATCCAATTAAATTTTTTAAAAATAATAATTTTATTAAATATTAAACTTATTAATATAAATCCAAAGCATATTAAAAAAATAGCTACAATACATTTTAATAATATTTTCAAAAAATTATTATTTTTCATATCTTTTCCTTTTTCCTCTTTCAAATTTTTTAATCAGTATATTTGTACATGGATTTAATATATATTCGAAGAAAATTATACTAACACAAATTACTAAAACTAATATAAATAATCCATCAAATAAATTTCTTGTAAATGAAATTTCCTGACGATACCAAGGATTTGAAAAACAGCATAGTACTAAATAATTAATCATCAATTGATGAAGCATATAACATGGCAAGCTTAATTTTCCTAAATAAACTAGTGGTTTACTGCCTAATATTTTAGAAATTTTACCTCTTCCAATAGCAAAAACAATTATTAAAATTAAGCTCATAGGCAAATCATACGTACCATTAGTCATAAATGATCCAGGTAATAAATTTGACGTTTTATATCTAACATAGATAGATATTAAAGCAAGAAATTCAATCAATAAAATTATAAAGTTTGGAATTTTATTGATTTTTTTATTAAACCAATCTTTATTTTTTTCAAAAATAATACCTACCATAAAACCAATAAGGATATTTAGTATTCTGGAAATTGGAGAAATATACAATATCCACCATTTAAAACTATAAGCCGCTATTGGGCCATCTTTAAATATTAAGGAAAAAATTATCTCTAATGATATTAAAATAATAATAGATATAATACTTTTTATAACAGAGTCTAATTTATATTTTTTAATTAATTTATATAATAAAGGAATTAATAAATAAAATATCATCAAGTCAACTAAGAACCAAGATAACCCATTAAACATAAAAGTTTTATTTCCTTGTGGGATTATTGTTTGTAACATAAATAAATGAGTAAAAAAATCTTTAATAGTTAGATCAAAACCAGAGACTCTAGTTACAAAAGGAATACTTATTAATAATGTAAAAATATAAATTGGCCAATTCTTTATAAATTTATTTAAATAAAAATTTAAAACATTTTTCTTATTTGGTTGAAAGTCTTTTTTAATAAAATTATAACCTGTTATAAATCCAGCAAATACAAAGAAAAATGTAGTGAAAGTGCTTCCCAAGGAATATGGAAATGCTAAATGATGAAAGAATATAAAAATAAAACCTATAAATTTTATTCCATATAAAGCGTTCATAGAAAACCTCCTATTTATTAAAAGTATACCATAGATTGAAAATTTTTCCAATTAAACAAGTTTTAAGGTTTTATTATTAATTATAATATGTTAAAATTTTATTGGAGGTAGTATGAAAAAAATTAATATTTTATATGTTGTTATTCCTTGCTATAACGAAGAAGAAGTCTTAAATGAAACTACAAAAAGATTAAAAGAAAAAATGAATAATTTAATTAGTAAAAAAATAATTAGTCAAGAAAGCAAAGTGATGTATGTTAATGATGGATCTAAAGATAAAACATGGGAATTAATTGAGAAAATTCATAAAAATGAAGAATTATTTACAGGGATTTGTTTATCACGTAATAGAGGCCATCAAAATGCATTATTAGCTGGTTTAATGACTGCAAAAAAATATGCCGATGTTGTGATAAGCATGGACGCAGATTTACAAGATGATATTAATGCTATAGATGATATGCTTGAAAGCTATCAAAATGGTAATGAAATAGTTTATGGAGTACGAAGCTCTAGAAAAAAAGATACATGGTTTAAAAAAACTACAGCAGAAGGTTTTTATAAATTCATGAAATTTATGGGCGTTGATATTGTTTTTAATCATGCTGATTATAGGTTAGCGAGTAAAAGAGTTTTAGATGAATTAGAAAATTATAAAGAAGTAAATTTATTTTTAAGAGGTATTTTTCCATTAATTGGTTTTAAAAGTGATGTAGTTTACTATGAAAGAAATGAAAGATTTGCTGGAAAGTCAAAATATCCGCTGAAAAAAATGCTTAATTTTGCATGGGATGGTATTACATCATTTAGTATAAAGCCTATAAGATTCGTCTTAGGATTAGGATTATTAATGTTTATAATTAGTATATTGGTACTTATATATTGTATAGTTATAAAATGTATAGGGAAAGCAGTTGCAGGATGGACTTTTATAGTTTGTTCAGTTTGGCTTGTTTCTGCAATTCAAATGCTAGCTATTGGAATCATTGGAGAATATATCGGCAAAATATATAATGAAACTAAATCTAGACCAAAATTTATAATTTCTAAAAATTTAAATGAAGGTAAATAACATGACAAATGTCGAAAAAAACTTTTTAAATTTTTTCCATAAACATTATATAAAAATTTTAGTTGCTATAATAACTATATTAGCTGTTCTTATTAGATTTATATTTTTAAAATTTGAATCAGATGATTACACTATTTTTTTACATAATTGGTTTGACTATTTAAAACAAAATGGTGGATTAAATGCATTAAGACATTATCCAGGAGATTATAATGCTCCATATATGACTATACTAGCTTTATTAACCTATTTACCAATAAAAGATTTATATTTAATAAAAGCAGTATCAATAGGGTTTGATTTCCTTTTAGCATTAGCTTGTGGATGGTTAGCAACAACCTGTGTTTCTAAAAATAAAAAATTAATATTTGTATTAACCTATATTATTATGTTATTTGTACCCCAAGTATTAATGAATAGTTCTATGTGGGGACAATGCGATTCTATATATGCTACATTTGTTGTTTTATCACTTGTATATCTTATGAAAGAAAAATATACTAAATCATTTATTTTATTGGGGATATCTTTCGCATTTAAATTTCAATTTATATTTATATTGCCATTATATTTAATATTATATTTTTCTAAAAAATCATTTTCTATTCTTAATTTTTTGTTGGTTCCGATAATGAATTTTGTACTATGCTTACCAGCTATTATTTTTGGAAAACCAATAAAAGATTGTTTAATGGTATATTTTAATCAAGCGGGAACATATAAAGATAGTTTAGTAAATAATTTTCCTAATATATATAATATTTTAAGTAATTCAAATTTAGATTATTATAAAGCCGGAATAATTTTTACTTTTATAGTATGTGCATTATTATTATTTTATGTACTTTTAAAGAAAGTTAAATGGAATAAAGAAAAAATTTTAGGTTTATCAATTTTAATAATAGTTTTGGTAACATACTTTTTGCCAAGTATGCATGATAGATATGCTTATGTAGCTGAAATACTATCATTTATTTATTTACTATGTTATCGCAAGAATTTCTCGTTTATATTAATTTTGAATATTAATGCACTACTTATGTATTCTAAGTATTTAAATTATTTTGATATTACTTTTATACCAATTTTAAGTATTATATATGGAATATCTATTATATATTTTGCTAAAAATATTTTATATGATTTAAAAAACAATTAGTATAAAACAAAATAGAAATAGGTGAGCTTTAGAAAATGAAAAAAATTGATAAGTTAGATAAATTATTATTTACTTTTTTTAGTGTTGCTTTAGTTTTATCTTTAGTATTAGGGTTAGTAGGTTTTAATGTTTTAATATTTTTAAGTATTGCATCCAATTTATTTTTGATAATGATTTTTAAATATTTAATTAAAAGATTTAATATTAAATTTTCAACAAAAGAAAAAATATTTATTATACTATTAATTATTTTACTATATGCGTTTTATATAATTAGCATTTTAACTCGTAAATTTATTTACTACATGGATTTTTCTTGCTATTATAATTTACAAAATGAATTATCCGATGCATTTGGTATCAGTCTTTTCCGAGGAATTAGATATTTTGGTGGAGGAACTTGGTCTGGAGAATATGGAACTTTTTTATCTTTTTTTGTAGAAATATTTTATAAATTTTCTAGTAAAACAATTAATGCATATTTAATTAGTTGTGTATTAATTTTTATTCCATATATTATTTTATCTTTTTCGTTATTAATAAAAAAAATGTGTAATAATAAAGTTTTTATTCCGTCATTATTAATTTTTATACTAATGCCGATTTTGCATTCAACGTTTATTATGGGGCAACCAGATATATTTGGAATGGTATTTGTATTTTTGATAATATTTTTAACTATTGATTATAATTTTAAAAAGATAGAATTTGATCGATTGCTATTATTACTTATTTTAACTTTTGCATTAATAATTACCAGAAGATGGTATATGTATTTTGTTATAGCTTATTACATAATTTATGTTATTAAAATTTTAATAGAAAATAAAAAAGATTTTAAAATTATAATTACAAATGGTTTTAAATTTGCCATAATTTCAATTTTATTTATTGGGATACTTTTATTTCCAATGTTTAAAAATATTTTAATTAATAATTACTCATCTTCATATAGTTTTTATTTGGGCAATGGCTTTATTGGCGAACTTAAAAATCAAGTTTTACATCTTGGAATTTTAAATCTAATTATTATAATGTTTGGTATTGTAATGGGTATTAAAAATAAGAATACTCGTTTAAATAGTGTATTAGCTATAGTAGGTTATTTTATTATAATTTATTTATTTACTAGAATTCAAAATATGGGTTTACATCATTCGTTATTGCTTATAATTTTTTACATATATTTTGAGATAATTTTATTAAATTATTTTATAAAAAATGAAATGGAATTTTTTTGTTATATAATTATACTTACATTATTAATTAACTTTAGTATGGGGATTTATAGAATAAATGATACTAAAATTTTTACGAATGTGCCAATATCAGTTAGTGATGATGAAAATTATAAAGAAATTAAAAACATCGCTAAATGGCTAAAAGATAAATTAAATTCTGAAAATAGAGCATATATGATAACACATAATAATATGATTAATCCTGATAAATTTCGTAATATATTTAAACCAGATAACACAATAAGCTCTTATTTGCCTTATGGTTCGTCTATTATTGGAGTCCATTTGTTCCCTGGCGATTTATTAACAGCTAAATATGTTATTACTACTACTCCGTTTGATGCAACGTCTATTGAATATAAATATAATGAAGTATTTAATGGATTAGTAAATGAAAATAAATTTAAATTAATTAAAAAATTTGATTTAAAAAATAATTATCAGCTGCTAATATATGAAAGAATAATTCCTTATGATAATAACGAAATAAAATTATATAAGGACGCTTTAAAAGAAGAATCAGAAAAATATAAAAATTTATATGAAAATGTTTTAAATGAATATTTAATAGGAGAATAATTATGAAAAATATAAGAATTTTATTTAAAAAATATTCAGAAATTATCAATTATTTAATAATTGGAGTTTTGACAACTTTAGTATCTTTAATTGTGTATTATGGTTTAGTTTTTACAATATTAAGCCCACAAAATGCTATTCAATTGCAAATTGCTAATATTTTATCTTGGACTATTTCTGTAGCTTTTGCTTATATAACAAATAGAATCTTTGTCTTTAAAAGTAAAAATAAAAATTATATGAAAGAAATTTCATCTTTTGTTGGAGCTAGAGTTTTAACGCTTTTAATGGATATGTTTTTAATGTTTTTATTGGTTACTATTCTTGGTTGGAATGATAAATTGGCTAAGTTAATTGCACAAGTTATTGTTATTATTTCCAATTATATTTTTAGTAAATTATTTGTTTTTAAAAAATAATTATACGTAGTAAAAAAAAAGCTCAAAATGGGCTTTTTTTTGACTTTTATGTGAATAAGATATATAATGTTATTATATTATGAAAAAACACCGGATATAATAATATTATAATAACAATGGGGTGAAACAATGAATTATAAAGATTATTTAATTAAATTTATTAGTAAATATCCTGATGGTGAACCTATAACAACTAAAGAAATTCAAGAGTATTTTAAAAAAAAATCTACGAATGAAAATGTTAATTTGAAAAGTTTAAATGTATATATAAACAGATTAGAAAAAAATAATATTATTAAACATTACGAAAAAGGAATTTATTATAAACCTAAAACTGGTATTTTGGGTCCTAAGTCATTAAATAAAAGTAAAATAATTAGAAAAAAATATTTATATAATAATAAAAGAATAAATGGATATTATTCAGGAGCATATTTATATAATAAGCTTGGTCTTACGACACAAGTGCCAAAAGATGTTTTAATAATTACAAATGCATGTCCAAATAAGAATAAATGTAGGATTGCCAAACTTAATGTTTGTATTAAAAAACCAAAAATAAAGATAAATAATAATAATTACTTATATTTACAATTATTAGATGTTTTAGAGAATAAAGAAAAAATAAAATTTGAAAAAAGAAAAGCAAGTGTTATTATTAAAGATTTTATAAAACAAAACAAACTAAATTATGAAAAAATATTTAAATACGCTAAAGAAACTAATAATAAAAAAGCAGTGGATATATTATATGATTTAATATAGGAGGAAAAATGAGCAGGGAAATACTTGAAGAATTAATAATAGAAGTAAGTGAAATATCTGGTATTAGTGAAGAAATTTTAGAAAAAGATTATTATGTTTGTCTAATATTAAAAGATCTTTCTAGAAAACAAAGAGAAAATAATTTACCAGCATATTTTAAAGGGGGCACAGCTTTATATAAGATACTTGATAAAATGGTACGTTTTTCCGAAGATATTGATTTGACTGTAAGAGTAGATAAAGAAGAATCTAAAAATTTTAATAGAAAAAGACTAAAAGATGCTGCTTATGGGTATAATATTGATGGTTTAATCCTTATTGAGGAACAACGGAAAATAGATAAAGATAGTATTATTTCTTTTTTTGAATATGATTCTTTATTTAGCTTATCAGCATTGTTTAAGGCAGGTAAGATTCAAATAGAAGCCACTTCTTTTACTGTGAGTGAACCAATATCTAAATATACTATTGAACCATTAATTTATAAATATGCTTCAGAAGAACAAAAGCAAATATTAAAAGATATTTATGATATATCTGATTTTGAAATAGAAATTGTAAAACTAGAACGAATATTTATGGATAAAATATTTGCAGCAGAGCATTATTATTTAAAAGATCAATATTATGATGTTGCAAAACACATATACGATTTAAATATTTTAATGAAAGAAGAAGTAATAAAGAAATTTTTAAATAATAAGCAAGAATTAGAAAAAATAATTGCTTATGAAAGAGAGGAAGAAAATTTAAGATACGGAGGAATTAAAAGTAATGTTGAAATAAAAGATTTTCATTATTTAAATAATGAATTTAATATAAGTTTAATTAGAGCATTTAATCAAATGCAAGATACTTATGTTTTAGACGAGAGTTCAAAATTTACAATAAATGAAATAAAAGAAACATTAGAAGTAATCAAAAATATATTTACTGAGTTGCAAGTATATTAAGGAGATAATATGAAAAAAAATATTTTATATGTAGGATTAATTATAATGTTTATCTTGGCGATTTGTTTATTAAAAAAAGAAAATATAAATGAAGAAAAAAATAAAAAAGAAGGATCAGATTATTTAAAATTAAATGGTGTGGTAATAGAAAAAAATGATTCTTATTTATCCATACAAGATAACAAAAATATTATATATACTTTAAAATATGAAACAAATTTCAAATTGGGTGATGCTCTATCAATAAAATATTTAGGAAATTTAAATAAAGATACTGAATTACAAAGTATAAGTATAAAGAAAATTACTAAGCAAAATAATGAAAATAATAGTAAATTACCTTCTAATTTTCAAGACAATGGTATATTTCAAAAATATTATAATAAAGCATATAATTTATTAAAAAAAATGACTTTAGATGAAAAGATAGCACAAATATTATTAGTAAGATATCCCGATGAAAATCAAAAAGAGATTTTAAATCATTATAACTTTGGTGGTTATTTATTTTATGAAAAAGACTTAAAGGACAAGACAGAAAAAGAAGTTAAAGAAATGATTAGTACTTTACAAAGCAATAGTAAAATCCCAATATTAACAGCAGTTGATGAAGAAGGAGGTAAAGTTGTTCGAGTAAGCTCTAATAAAAATCTAGTAGCTGAAAAATTTAAATCATCACGCGAACTTTACTTAGAAGGGGGATTTAACTTAATTAAAAAAGATACTTTATATAAAAGTGAAATTTTAAATAATTTAGGTATTAATTTAAATTTAGCACCAGTTGTTGATGTATCGACAAATGAGCAAGATTATATTTATGAAAGAACATTGGGTGAAGATGTTCACAAAACTTCTATTTATGCCAAAACAGTTATTGCAGCTAGTAAAAAAAATAATGTTTCATATGCGCTTAAGCATTTTCCTGGATATGGAAATAATTCAAATACACATACAGGTATAGCGGTTGATTCAAGAACTTATGATGACATTATTAATAATAATTTGCCTCCATTTGAAAGCGGTATTAAAGTTGGGGCAGAGATCGTATTAATTAGTCATAATATTATTATGAGTTTAGATAATAATAACCCTGCTTCTATTTCTAAAAGTATTCATAATTTATTACGAAATAAATTAAATTTTAGTGGAATTATTATTACCGATGATTTATATATGCAAGCAGTAAATAAAATTCCCGATATTTATATTAAGGCGATTTTATCAGGGAATGATATGTTGATAACTACAAATTATTTAGATACAATAAATGCTCTTAAAGATGCGATTAACAATCAAAAGATTAATGAATCAATAATTGATAAAATGGCATTTAGAGTTTTATCATGGAAATATTATAAAAAGTTATTAGTATAGAAATTAAAATTATTTCTATAAATTTTATTTTTTTTTAATTATTAATATGGTAAAATTATTTTGAGGTATCATTATGAAAAAAAAAGTACTTTTTATATCGTCTACTGGCGGACATTTTAAAGAACTTATGCAACTTGAGTCTTTGTTTTCTAAGTATGATTCGTATATAATTACAGAAAAAATTAGTTCGAATGATTTTTTGAAAAAAAAATATAAAAATAAATGTGGTTTTTTGATATATGGAACTAAAGATCATAAGTTAACTTATCCTTTTAAATTATTAGCTAATTGTTTTATAAGTTTATATTATTTTTTAAAATTTCGTCCAAAATATATTGTTACTACTGGAGCTCATACTGCTGGACCAATGTGCTGTTTAGGTTTTATCTTTAGATCAAAAATAATTTATATTGAAACGATGGCTAATATAACAAAAAAAACGATTACAGGACGACTTGTTTATCATATGGCAAGTTTATTTATTGTTCAGTGGGAAAGCATGTTAAAGCTTTATCCTAAAGCTGTTTATGCTGGCTTAATTTTTTAATGAATTTTTAAGTAACGATACTTTATATAAAGGAGGATTAATGATATTAGTAACATTAGGGACACAAGATAAGTCTTTTGTAAGATTATTACAAAAAATAGATGATTTAGTTTCAAAAAAAGTAATAAAAGAAGAAGTAATTGTGCAAGCGGGATATACTACATATAAAAGTGAAAATATGACAATTTTTAATTTAATAGAACAAACTAAATTGACTAAATTAATTAAAGATTGCAATTTGTTAATAACCCATGGTGGAGTGGGATCTATTATGGAAGGAATTGTTAATAATAAAAAAGTTATAGCTGTTCCGAGACTTAAATTTTATAATGAACATACTAATAATCACCAATTAGAAATTGTTAAGTCTTTTTCCGATTTAGGATATATATTGGGATGCTTAGATTTAAATGATCTAGAAAAAAATTTAAAAAACATCAATAAATTCATCCCCAAAAAGTATAGAAGTAATACTAAAAAGTTTGCTAAAATAATTGAGGATTTTATTGATAATAATTAAAATATTAAACAAATGTTAAAAGAAGTAGCTTTTTATTCAGTTTCAAATAATTCTTCAATTTTAGTAGAGATATTTTCATTGTATTCTTTTAAATCATTAATTTTCTTTTTCTTTTTTCGTGCGCAACTAATTTCTTTAACAATATTATTAGTTCCTGTAATTCCTTCATTATATTTTTCTAAATTTTTAGTAATAAATATTTCTAATCCTAATGTTGCTGCTTCTAAAATTACCATTCCTTGTCCTTCGTAACGGGATGTCAAAACAAAGCCATCCATTAGTTTTAAGTATTTATAAGGGTTTTCTTTTTCGCCAAGAAAAGTTATATAATTTGTTAAATTAAAATTTTTAACCATGTTAGTTAATTTTTCTTTTTCTTCGCCATCTCCAATAATATATAAATGAAAATTCTTTTTAATTTTCTTTAATTCATTAATATAATTAATTAGAATATCAAAACCCTTTTGATAAGTTAGTCTTCCAAGTGTTACTAAATTGTATTTTTTTTCATTAACCTTTAAATCTGTTTTTTCTTTACTTTTATTAATAATTTCCTTAGTATCAATATAATTAGGAATAACAACAAACTTTTTACCACTTATTTTATTAATTTTTTTAAAAGGCATTATTACTCCTTTTGATACTCCAACAAAAGTATCAAAATACTTATATTTTCCTTTAAAAAAGTGGTGAAGAACTTTATATTTAATCTCGCCTTCAAGCTTTTTTTCAATATCATTATGAATCCACATTATTTTTTTCTTTGCTTTAGTATTAATAGCAGCTAATGCTGTAGATGGTTGATAAGAATTAAAATCAATAGCTATGTCATAATCTTTTTTAATTTCATAATTAAAAATTTTCTTTACTAAATTAAAGTATATTATTTTAGTAAAGCTTGGTTTTGGATTTAAATAAATAATATTAATCGCACTTGGAATACTATTTTTAAAAAAATTGTTTTTATTAAAAAGATACAAATCGATTGTGTATTTATTTAAATTTATATTATTTAGTAAATTTATTAAAGATTTTTGTATTCCTCCAACATTTAAATCATTTTGAAAAATTGCAATTTTTTTCATTATTTCATTTTCTCCTTAATTTTAAAAATAAGATAAATTAAATTATAATGTTTTTTAGCTATTAAATTATATATTATTTTTTGATTTCTACTCAAATTATTAAAATATTTATTATTTTTAAAGTTTAAAATATTATTATTCTTAATATAAGTTTTAAGTTCGTTAATGATATTTTTTTTATCGCTTTTTAGGGTTCTTGTTCGAATGATTCGGGTAATAGTAGCAATAAATACTTCAGTTAATAGTAGATAATTAAATTCTTCTTTTAATTTATCAAATTTATTTTCTTTTATTAAATATTTTTTTAATATTTCAAAAGCTTTTATAATATCTAGGTTCTTTTCGATGTTTTTATTGTGCATTGTTGAACGTTTACGGTGAAAATAATAATAAAATGGTTGATTAATATATGATATTTTTTTTGCTTTTGTGATTAAAAATAAACTAAATGGTAAATCTTCATACCAGATTTTTTCAACAAATTTTAAATTATTGTTTATTATTAATTCTTTTTTGTATATTTTATTTACAACTGATGGTACTGATTTAATAAAAGCTTCTTGTATTGTTGGACTCACATTTAAATTTAAATTAAAATATTTTTCTCTATTATTTTCTTCATAATAATCACATCCATCGCAAATGATTATATCAGAATTTGTTTTAATAGCTGTATTATACATATTTTCATACATATTTTTATCAATAAAATCATCACTATCAATAAAACCAATGTATTTGCCCGTTACATATTTAAAAGCTAAGTTCCTAGCAGACCCTTGACCTCCATTTTTCTTTTTTAAATAAATTATCATATCTGGATAATTTTTTAAATAATTTTTAATTATTTTTTCAGAATTATCAGTTGATCCATCGTTTACTATAATAATTTCTATATCTTTAAGTGTTTGATTAACTAAAGAATCCAAACATTTTTCTATGTATTTTCCTGTATTATAAACTGGTACTATAACACTAATTTTTTTCATTATTCTCATTCCTTATACAAATATTGTATCAAAATAATAATCATAATAATAGATTAAAATTAATTTGAATCTTTAAAATTAAGACTGATTTTGATATAATATTTTTAAGATAAGGAGAGTTTTATGAATAAAGATTTAACACTTGTTATTATGGCTGCTGGTATGGGAAGTAGATTTGGTGGACTTAAACAAATTGAACCTTTTGGGCCGAATAAAGAGTTTTTAATTGATTATTCTATTTATGATGCTATACAAACAGGATTTAAGAAGGTTGTTTTTATTATTAAGGAAGAAAATTTTGATATTTTTAAGGCCACGATAGGCAGTAGAATTAAAGATTTTATTAATATTGAATATGTTTTTCAAAAGAATGATGTAATCGATGATAAATATAAAATAAAATATCGTAATAAGCCACTTGGCACTGCTTTTGCTATTTTATGTGCTAAAAATTATGTAAAAGGTAATTTTTTAGTAATAAATTCTGATGATTTTTATGGCAGAGACGCTTTTAGAGTTGCAGCTGAATTTTTAAGAAATATTGATGAAAAATCTACTAATTACGCTTTAGTAGTTTATAATGCAAAAAATACATTAACAGAAAATGGCATCGTAAAACGAGGAGTTACAATAATAAAAGATAATTATTTGCAAACAATTATTGAAAGCAGCGTAGAACAAGTAGGTAATAAAATTGTAGCGACACCTTTAAATGGGCAAGAGGCATTTTCTTTAACTGATGAAAGCATAGTTTCTGTGAATATGTTTGCATTTACGCCAACGATTTTTAATTTTTTAGAAGATAATTTAATAGAATTTCTAGAAAAAAATAAAGATAACTATGAGGAATGTGAATATTTAATGCCTGATGTATTAGATATTTTAATTAAACAAAAAAAATCAAGTATTAAAATATTACCAACAATAGCTAAATGGTATGGCGTTACCTATAAAGAAGATAGTGCTTTTGTTAAAAATACTTTAAAAAAATTAATAAGTGAGAAAAAGTATCCATCAAATCTTTGGGAGAAAAAATGAAAAAAGGGTTCACTTTAATTGAAATGATAGTTACAATTGGTCTTTTAGGTCTTCTTGGAACTATGATGGCCGTTGGTATGTCATCAGTTATAAAAAATAATAACAAAAAAAATTGTGAAAAAATGATTGGAAGAATTGAAGCAGCTTATCTTGCTTGTGAGGCTGATAGTAAATGTATTAATCCCAATATTACGGTTCAACAATTAAAAGATTATGGTCTATTAGCGGATGATAAATTAGATAATCCAGTTAATAATGAGTCTATGGCAGGATGTACTTTTAAAAATGGTGTATTATCTACCGAAAAAAAGTGTAAATGTGAATAACTAACTTTATTAAAAGTTGGTTTTTTAATGTAATAAATGGTAAAATAATAATGGAGGCTATTATGCAAGAAGAACTTATTAATATATTAAAAAATAATAAAAAACCTTTAAAATTTGAAGAATTAGTAGATGCAATGAATTTAAAGGATGCAAATGAAGTTAACGAGTTATCTAAATTGTTATTAAAATTAGAAGAAGATTTCATTATTTTCAAAACAAAAAAAGATAAATATCAATTGCTTAATTTTTTTGAAAATCTTATAGTAGGTAAAATTTCTATTAATAAAAGTGGGAATGGTTTTTTATTGTTAGATAAAGAAGATTTATTCATTTTTCAAAAAAATTTAAATGGTGCTATTCATGGAGATACAATTTTATGTGAAAAATTTATTAGAGAAGGAAAACTTGAAGGCAAAGTTATTAAAATAAAAAAAAGAGAAAAAACAAATATAGTTGGCACGATTATTATAAAAAATAATTTAATGTATTTAAAGCCTGATGATGATCGAATAAAATTAGAAATAATTATAGATAAAGAAAGTGCTAAAAATTGTGTTGAAGGACATATTGTCTCCGTAATTTTAGATAAATGTATAAAAAATAATCAATATATTGGCAAAGTGGTTAATATTATTGCTCATAGAACCTCTCCACAAGCGGATATATTAACAATTGCTGCTAAAAATGGAATATTTGACGAATTTCCAAAAGAGGTAATTGCTGAAATCAATAATATTGAAACGGAAGTAAATGAAAAAGAATTGCTTAATCGTGTTGATTTAACTAATAAATTAATCTTTACTATTGATGGCGATGATACTAAGGATATTGATGATGCAATAAGCTTAGAAATAACTTCAAATGGTTTATATAGACTTGGTGTTCATATTGCAGATGTTTCACATTATGTTAAAGTAGGAACCTCTTTATATGAGGAGGCTGTCAATAGAGGAACATCTTCTTATTTAGCTGATACTGTTATTCCTATGTTACCTAGAAAATTATCTAATGGCATTTGTTCTTTAAATGAAGGGGTAATACGTTTAACTAAATCTTGCGTAATGGATATAGATGAAAAAGGAAAAGTAGTAAATTATGAAATATTTAATAGTTATATTAAAAGTGCTAAAAAAATGACTTATAAAAAAGTTAATGATATTTTAGTTAGAAATATAGTTGATGAAGATTACAAACCTTTTGTAGATGTTTTGAAAAATATGGAAAAATTATCAAAAATAATTCGCAAAATGAAACATGATAGAGGTGAACTAGATTTTGAAATTGCTGAGGCAAAAATAATTCAAGATGAAAACGGATTTGCAGTTGATATACAAAAAAGAAATCGAGAAGTTGGTGAAATTATAATTGAAGATTTTATGATTGTTGCAAATGAGACAGTGGCATCTACCTTATTTAATATGGATCTACCAGCTATTTATCGTAATCATGATGAACCTAATCCAGAAAAAATAGATAAATTTTTATTATTAATAAAACAGTTAGGAATCAATTTAGATGGGAAACTATCAAGTTATAAACCAAAAGAATTACAAAAGTTAATTGAAAGATTAAAAAAATCTTCAAAATTCAATGTTTTATCAAAATTGCTTTTAAGAAGTATGGCAAAAGCCGATTATCGTGAATATAATATTGGCCATTTTGGATTGGCTAGTAGATGTTATACCCATTTTACTTCACCAATTAGACGATTGACTGATTTAGTAGTACATAGCTTGTTAGAAAACTTTGTCATAAATCCAAAAGATGATTATCAAGAAAAATTCAATTATTATGAAGAAAATGTTGCTATACTTGCTAAACAAGCTTCCGAAAGGGAAATTGCAGCAGTTACTGCTGAAAGAGAAACAGATGACATGAAAATGGCTGAGTATATGGAAAAACATATTGGTGAGGAATATGATGGAATGATAACTTCTTTAACTAATTATGGAATGTATATTGAACTCGATAATTTAGTGGAAGGGTTAGTAAGAGTAAATACATTAAAAAATGATTATTTTTCTTATAACGAAGATTTACTTGCTATGATTGGTAAAAATAGTAAAAAAATGTATAAGATAGGAGACTTAGTGCATATAAAGGTTGTAGCGGCTAGCAAAAAATTAGCAACAATAGATTTTGAGATTATTGAAGATAGAATAAAAGAAATAAAGGAAAATCAAGATGATAGAAATAAAAAATAAAAAAGCATATTTTGATTATTATATAGAAAAAGAACTTGAGTGTGGCATAGCATTATTAGGCTCTGAAATAAAATCTATTCGAAAAGGTTCAGCTAACTTAAAAGATACTTATGCACGTATTAAACAAAATGAAGTATTTTTAATTAATATGTATATTGCTAAATATGATGAAGCAAACAGATTTAATCATGATGAGCGTCGGAGCAGAAAATTATTACTTCATAAAAGAGAAATATTAAAATTAAAAAGTGAAATTAATGAAAAAGGGTTGACATTAATTCCTTTAAAATTATATTTAAAAAAAGGAAAAGCTAAAATTTTACTTGGAGTTGCACGTGGAAAAAAATTATATGATAAAAGGGAACAAATAAAAAAAAGAGACTTAGAAAGAGAAAAAAATTTTTAATTTTACCTTATTTTATGTTATAATTTTTTTTACTTGGGGATGTAATGGTTTCGACAGAATATATTTGATATTAATTGCAAGTGGTAACTATGCCTTAAATAGCAACAGTTAAAATAACTGACAAATCTTATAATACTGAATTAGCATACGCCTAATAGTTGGCAGCTAATGCCTCTTTAATATTTTTGCTCATAGGATATTTTTAGAGGCTCATATATATGAGCTATAATGCAATAATTGTTTAGATTGTTGTATTGAATAAAACCTAAACTAGTTAATAAATAAGTTGTTAGATCTGTTTTTATTAATGAAATGTAAAACTAACTAAACTTGTAGATGTTAATATTGAAATATTTTGGACGCGAGTTCGATTCTCGCCATCTCCACCATAGGGAAATTAGTCGAACTAATCGACTTAAATATATGAAAGGTTAATTTCGGTTAACCTTTTTTATATGCTTTGAAAGGAGTTGATTAGTTATGCAGATAATAAAGGAAAAACTAGATATTGAAGAATCTTTAAATAAAAAGATTAAAAATATGTTAAAGTTTCTAAATATCAAATCAAAAATAAAGAGAGGAAATATAATTAATATTCCAAAAACTAATCTTGCTTATATAGAACCTCATAAGTTAGAAATTAATAATATAACTTATCTATTGTTTAATGAATGTGAAAATGTTTATATTAATACTTTAGAAAAAGCAATACCACTAAATAAACTAGAAGATTATATTAAATCTCATAAAGCTAATACCAAAAATAAGTGATTGACAAATAAAAAATAAATGATAGAATAAATAATCAATAAAAGCAAGCAGTATCTAGTCTTTTATTAGAAAGTAGGTACTTCTATGATTAGAACATTACAAAAGCAATTTATAAGTTTTTATTTAAGGAGTCAAAGGTATTAGTTAACACTAGTATTTTTGACTCCCTTTTTTATGGAAAAGGAGTTGATAATATTGAAAAAGAATGCTGCAATATATTGTAGAGTTTCCACAGAAGACCAAGCCAGAGAGGGTTATTCTTTAGGAGAACAATTAGAAAAGTTAAAAGATTTGTGTAAATTTAGAGATTATAATATTTATGGAGTTTATGAAGATGCAGGAATAAGTGCTAAAGATATGGAACATAGACCACAATTTCAAAAGATGCTAGAAGATGTTAAAAAGCATAATGTAAACGTAATAGTTGCTTATAAACTTGATAGATTAACAAGAAGTGTTAGAGATTTAGAAGTTTTAATTACTGAGTTGGAAAAATATGAATGTAGTTTGGAATGCGCAATGGATGATATAAATACATCAACAGCTAATGGAAGATTTTTTGTTAGAATGTTAACTGTCTTATCACAATTAGAAATAGAAAGAGTTTCGGAAAGAACTAAATTTGGAATGGTAGGTGCGATAAAAGATGGACACATTCCTGTTAGAAAAACTTTAGGATTTATGAGAGATAATAAGAAATTAATTATTAATCCAGCTGAAACCGAAATCGTAGAAAGAATATTTGATTTATATTTAAAAGGAAATAGTTATCAAAAAATTGCTAATATTTTTAATGAAGAAAATATATTAAATAAAAAATGGTATGATTCAACTATACTTAAAATTTTATCTAATCCACTTTATAAAGGAGATTTTATAAGTGGTGCTAGAAGTGGAAACCCAGTTCTTTATGAAAATGTTGTTGAACCAATTATTAGTAAAAAGCTATGGGAAGAATGTCAAGAACAATCAAGAAAAAATGCTCGTAATTATACGAGAAGAAATGATTATATTTTCTTTCAAAAAATTATATGTCCACACTGTAATAAAATAATGGCTTGTAAAGCACCAGGTGGAAGTAAAAAGAAATATATTTATTATCAATGTAATAATTGTAAAACATTTATTAGAGAAGATAAATTAATAGAACTTTTAATAGATGAAATAACATCAATAATTGAATATGATATAACAATTAGAAAATTTTTCGCACCACTATTAAAACATAAAATAGAAAATACTAATGAATTATTAGATAAAGAAATTACTACTTTAAAAGATAAAATTACTAGATTAAAAGATGCCTATTTAAATAAAATTATAGATATAGAGGAATATAAAAAAGATAAAGAATATTTAGAAATTAGAATTAAAGATATTGAAAAGAAGCAACTAGAAGAAAAAGAGTTAGAGCAATATAATTTTACTTTTGAAGATATTATGCTTAAAAGAGATTTAGAAAGTATTAAAAGTCTAATAAATCCACTATATCATAGTAGTTTTGAAATTAGATGGAATGAATTATCTATACAAGAAAAACAAGAGTTAATTATGAGTTATATTGAATCAATAGAAGTTATAAAAAAAGAAAATGAATTAGAAATTAAGAATATTAATTTTAGAAAAACATTTATTGAAGAATATGCTAATTTGTTTAATAAAGGGGCTATTAATAAATTTCAAGATATTAGTGTTAATGGTGAAACTATGCAAGTAGAAGTATGTGCTCCTATGACTAAAAAAGAAGTAGAAAATCATATTAAAAAATTACAGGTTAATTATCCAATAGACTACCAAGAAATAAAAAAAGAGAAATATAATGACCATCAATTTTGTTTAAAATACACAAGAGAAAATTCGTTTAATGAGCCATTAAAATTAATACCATTAATTAATAAAAAGGGGATTAATAAAATAGATAGTTTTGGAGTAATAGAAATTCCAGTACCACCAATAACTTATATTTGTGCTGATAAGGTGGAGATAGAAAAATGAGTTATGCAATATTTAGAGTTGAGCCTATAAATAAACTATCAGATCTAGCTCAAATTGGATCACATAATAAAAGGGAAAAGAAAGCATATAAATCTAATCCTGATATAGATATAACTAAAACAAAAAATAATATAGAAATAGTTCCACTTTATGATAAATATATAAAAGGTTTTTATAACCTAACTAAAGAATATAAAAAAGAACACGATTTAAGAATGGAAAATATGAGAGGAGATAGAAAAAAAACTTTTAAACAAATGGTGGATGATTCAAATAATGTAGTTGCTGATGAATTATTATTTACAAGTGATTTTGATTTCTTTAAAAATATGAAGAAAAAAGATATTAAAAAATGGGCTGATGTCTGTATGGAATTTGTTTATCAAGATTTAGGTTATACTAAAGAACAAATATTACACGCAACTGTTCATTTAGATGAAAAAACACCACACTTACATTGTGTAGTAGTTCCATTAATTAGAAAATTTGATAAAAGAACTAATACAGAAAAATATACTATTTCTAAAAAGCATTATATTAAAGATAAAGCACATTTAAGCACACTTCAAGACAAATACTATGAAAGATTAATAAATAATTATTTCGACCTAGAAAGAGGCATTAAAAATAGTGATAACGAGCATATTTCTATAAAAGAATTTAAAAAGATAACTAAAAAACTAGATAATAGATTAGAAAAACAAAGTTTTGCTATGACAAGAGACTTTGAAAAACTAGAAGAAAAAATAATAAAATCAAAACCCACTATTACTGGTAAAGAAGTTAAAATAGATAAAGATACATATAATACCTTAAATAACTTTATGAAAACTTCAAAAAGAGTTTTAAAAGATATTCCACATAATAAAGCATTATTTAAAGAACTTAATGATTATACAAAATCGTATAAAGATTTAGAAGAAGAAAATCTAAATGTAAAATATGAAGTTGTTAAACTAAAACAGCAGAATGAAAAGTTACAAGAAGAAAATAATAAACTACAAGAATTCATTCGTAAGTTATTAGAAAAATTAAAAGAATACTTTCATAAACTTCTTGTTAAAGGAAATGAAAAAGACAAAAATAATGTAGTTAGCGAAATTAAAGAATATCATAAACAAGAATTATATGATAATGCTGATCTTTATGATATAGCAGATAATACATCTAAAGAGCAAGAAATAAATGATTATTTATATTCTAAAAATTATGATTATGATGATAAAGATATAGGGATATAAAAAAAAACGAGCAATAGCTCGCCAAATAAACTAAAATTCCATTTTAGTAACACACTACGCTATTGGCAAAGCCAATAACGGTGCGCAAAGAAAAATCCCTTTTGAAACCCTTATATTATATATGTTAACAAATTATAATGCTATATAGAAATATATTTTTATAATCTAGTTAAATATTCAAAAAAATTTTTATTATTTTCTATTGTAAATCATTATTTTTTATTTCTTCTATAAAATTAGGATCATATTTTGAATTTAGTTCTTTATTAATTGTTACAAATCCACCTGTTTCAGTATGTTCTCCAGATATTTCTCCATGATCTGGAGAATTTATACAATCAAAATACAAATTAAATATACTTAACATTGTTAATAATTCTTTATCTTTAAAATACATAGTATATTGATCTTTAAAATTTACAACATTATCATCTTTATGAATAATGGCTATTATTTTGTCTTGTTCGTAAATGCATATATAATGCTGATTTTGTCCTAAACCAACTTCATAAGCAAAATATTGTTTGTTATATAAATCTATAACAAAGTAATCATAACCAACAGATATAAATAGTATTTTCTTTTGTGGAACAATATCAGGGTAAATACGCCCAATTATTTCGCCTTCTTTTATGATATCTTTAACTTGAGTAATAGTTTTACCATTTTTGTCTTTATCTCTATGAATATTATCTGATATTTCATAAGTGCTTCCATTTATTGTTATATTTGCTGAATTTGACATAGTTGCACCAATTCCATTTGCTAGTTCTTTTCCTGCTAAAGTAAGTGAAAAAGTAGGATTGGGTTGTCTTCCTGTTTGATTGAATTTTAAAATCATAATTTTTCATCTCCAATACTTTTAATCCAATCTGGATTATATTTTGAATTTAATTCTTTATTTGTTGTTTTACTATAATATCTGGTAACTGATTCTTTAATTTTTGTTCCTGGTTTAAAACAAGCATTAATATACATATAACAAGCAAATAATATCGATATAAACGAATATTCTTCATTTTTTATATATAATTTAAAATTGTGTAAATCATTATATACCGTATTTTCTTTTTCAATTTCAGCAATTTGCTCATCATTTAAATAAATTGGGCATTTAGTTTCTTTACCTAAACCAATTCCGAATTGATTATAAATGTTATTGTTATAAATTAATGTTTTATATTCATACCCACTAAATATACCTGTTTTTTTATTTGATTGATATATTTCTCCAACTACATTGTTAGATTCAATCACTTGATAAGGGCGAAATCTATTATTTTTATTTTTTATTAGCGTATTACCGCTGTATTTTAATGAAAAAGGAATATTGTTATAAACACCATTTAAATAGCCTTCCATGGAACCTAATTTTCCTTTAATATTAATGTTTCCTAATATATTTTTATTAGATACTATATCAAAATTAGCTTCAAATAATGTTTTATCATTTTGTTTTATATCAATTATCATATGTATTATATCCTCCTACATTAAGTTTACCATAAATTATAGATAAATTATTCGATTTTTTATAAAAAAGAAAAGTTTATAATAAAAAAATGTAAATATGTAGTATAATGTATATAGAAATTAACCTTGTTAAAAATTTCCAAACGTCCTTACCTAAGGC
>CANQYE010000006.1 GCA_947627995.1 uncultured Bacilli bacterium | reverse complement strand
GATATAAAAGACTTAAATTTAGATACTATTAAAAATAAAAATGAGCCTAATCAAGTATTTAGTAGATTTGTAGATAATGATGGTAATACATTTGATGAAGAAACTAGATTTGAACATAATATGGAATTAACTACGAAATACGCATATAAAATAACTATAGTAGATGGTGATTCTTATAAGTTAGAAGTAAATACTGCACTTGATGAAAATCCTACTATTAAAGCTAAATTGGATGAGTTAGCTAATAAAGAAGGAAAAGAATTTAGTAGATTTGTAGATACAGATGGTAATACTATAGATAGAAAAAGTAAGGATGCTATAACAAAGCATACTACAATTAAACCAGTTTATAGTGTTAAAGCAACAATTAATGGCCGTGATTTTATCGTAGATGAGGGTAAAAGTTTAAACACTTATACTGAAAAAGATAAATTAACCGAATATCTTGATTCTTTAGAAAAAGTGACAGATAAAGAGTTTGATAAATACGTAGTAGATGGAAAAGAACTTACAAGAGAAGAACTACTAAATAAGAATCTTGATTCTAATGTTGAAGTAAGCGTTAAATATAATGTTGTTATAACTTTAGGTCAAGATGGAGAAGAAATTAGATTAGCTGAAGGAAGTAAATACAATGATATTCCAAGTGAAAAAATTTCTGCAGTTTCTGTTCCTGAAACTAAATCAAGTATTGCTTATTTTGTAGATTCAGATGGTACAAAAATAGATGAAAATTATACTTTTAATACTTCAATGACAATTATTCCTAAATATAACGTAAAAGTTACAATTACAGATGTAGGATATGAAGAAATATTAGAAGGTAGCCAATTAAAAACAGCAAATAATTTACTTGAAAAATTAAACAATAACAAAGACAAAGATTTTAAAGAATTTGCTGAAAAAACTGTTTTGGATGATCAAATTACTGAAAATGTTACTTTAACTCCACTTTATACAATTACAATTACTGTAAATGGAAAAGATTATACCCTAGATGAAGGGAAAACGTTAAATGATTTAGAAGAAGTCGGTTATAAAAAACCAGTTGGATTTAAAGAGTTTAGAGATAGTAAAGGCAACAAGATAGAAGTAACAACAGATCTTCATAAACATACTGTAGTTACTGCAATATACGATATTGAAGTTTCAACAGAAGATGGCCATGCTTATACATTAGAAGCTGGACAAAGTCTTTCTTCACTTGATAAAAATGTTCTTAATGCATTAAAGATTAATTCAGATGGTAGAAAATTTTCTAGATTTGTTGACCAAAATGGTAAAACGATAGAAGAAGATGAACCAATCTATGAAAATATTTCAATTAAGGCTAAATTTAATATTAAAATTACAGTTTTTAGAAGAGATAATAATGGTAATGAAATAGAAGATAAGGTTGAATTTGAATTAGGAGAGGATTTACCTATTTCTAAAATTACGGAAGAAGAAAATAAAAAGTTACAAGCTTGGATTGAAAAAGCCATTGAACAATTGGCACAAGAAGGTAAAGAAAATTATGTATTATCAAAATATGTAGATGAAGAAGGAAATGATATTGATTTAATAGAAACATTATTTAATAGTGATTCTAAAATTGAGGCAATCTTTGAATATAAGAAGGTTGAAACACCAGTTGAATCAACACAACCAAATAATAACAATAGTGCTTATCCATTAAAAGAAAAAGCTCCAAACACTGGAGTAGAAAATGATTCACATAGTATTTATACTATTATATGTGCAATCATTACTGGGATTTTTACTTTTGGTTGTAGCTTAATAGGTTATAAAAAAATTTTTAGTAGACGTTAATAATTAATAAATATTAAGAAAAGTAGCTTTTAAAACTACTTTTTTTATTATATTATAAATAAAGATATTCTTGTTTATTTTATGTTATAATATTATTGGTGAAAATTATGGATTCAAATATAATTAAAGTCCTTGAAAAAATAGAAAATGCTGGATTTAAAGCATTTTTAGTTGGTGGATATGTTAGAGATAAACTATTATTTAAAAACACAAATGATATAGATATAGCTACAAATGCCACTACTGGTTTTTTAATTAATATATTTAAAGATACTAACTTTAAAGTAGAAAAATATGGAACTTTTAAAATAAGGACTAATAATTATAATTATGATATAACAACTTTTAGAGAAGAAAAAAAATATTATAAAAGAAAACCTACAGAAATAATTTATGTAGATGATATGGAAAAGGATGTTATTCGTCGCGATTTTACCATCAATGCTATATATATGGACAAAAATGGTCAAATATATGATTTGGTTAATGGGGTAAATGATTTAAGAAACAGAAAAATTAAATTAATCGGTAATCCTTTAAAAAAATTAAAAGAAGATCCACTACGTATATTAAGAGCTATTAGATTTGCTACAATATTGGATTTTCAATTAGATGATTTACTCATTAATTCGATAAAAAAAACAAAAAAGTATTTAAAGAATATCTCATATGAGCGAAAAAAAGAAGAACTTAATTTAATATTATTATCTAAAAATGCTTTAAAAGGTTTAGATATGTTAAAAAAATATAATATTTTAAAGTATTTAGAAATAAATTATAAAGAAATTAATTATATTGAGGATTTAAATGGAATGTGGGCTCAGCTTAATTATAGTGATAAGTATTCTATGACAAAATATGAAAATAATACTATAAGACAAATAAGACAGATTATAGAAAACAAACATATAAACAATAGAATTCTTTATGATTATGGATTGTATATTTCTCTTGTAGCTGGACAAATTTTAGGATATAATAAAGAACAATTAAATAAGGATTATTTTAATTTACCGATTAAATCAGAGGAAGATTTAAAATTAAATACACAAATGATATTAAAGTTAATGAACATAAAGCCTTCAAAAATGATATCAATAATAAAGAAAGATTTAATTGATTTAATTCTAGCAGGGAAATTAAAAAATAATAAAAAAGATTTAGAAGTATATTTAAAAGATAATAAGTGGAGGTATATTAATGAAAAATAGTTTAAGAAATTTTTTGTTAAAAGAAAAAAAACTTGTATTAAATAATTATTTTATTTTAACAGCTTTTAAAAAGAAATTAACATTAAGTGAATTTATTATTTTAGCTTATTTTGATAATGATTCTGAAAAGCTTTTAAATTTAGAGCAAATTAGTCAAACTTTAAGAATAGATAATGAAGAGGTTATTCAAAGTTTTAATAATTTACTTGCTAAAAATCTTATATCTATTAACACCAAAAAAGATAGCTCTTTAAAAATGATAGAAGTAATTGATCTGACAAATTATTATAAAGAAATGGAAAAATTAATTAATGATGATGAAGAAAAAAGCTTATCTGGGACAATATTTACTAAATTTGAAAAAGAATTAGGAAGAACTTTATCACCTATGGAATATGAAATTATTAATGGATGGCTTGAAATGAATATAAGTGAAGAATTAATAATAGGAGCATTAAAAGAAGCAGTTTATAATGGTGTTACTAATATGAGATACATTGATAAAATATTATTTGAATGGAATAAAAAACATTTTAAAACAATGAATGATGTTAAAAATTTTGTGAAGAAAAAAGATGAAGAAAAAGAAGTTGATCTTTTTGATTATGATTGGTTAAACGATGATGATTAAAGATATTATTATAGCATTGGACAAAATGTATCCTGATGCAAAATGTGAACTTTATTACACAAAAGATTATGAATTATTATTGGCTACAATTATGAGTGCACAGACTACGGATAAAAACGTTAATAAAGTAACAAAAATTTTATTTGATAAATATGACATTTTTTCTTTGACTGAAGCTCCAATTAATGATATTGAAAAAATTATTATGCCAGTTGGTACTTTTAAAAAGAAAAGTTATTTTATTAAAGAAGTGGCAAAATCGTTAGTTGAACATTATGATGGAAAAGTGCCAAATGATAGGAAATATTTAGAATCATTACCTGGCGTTGGTAGGAAAACTTGTAATGTAGTTTTGTCTAATTTATATGATGTCCCATGTATTGCAGTTGATACTCATGTCTTCCGTGTTTCTAAACGCTTAGGCTTAGCAAGTAAAAATGATGATGTATTTAATGTTGAAAAGAAATTAATGAAAAAATTTCCAAAAGATAAATGGACTAAACTACATCATCAATTAGTCTTATTTGGAAGATATATTTGTAAAGCAAAAAATCCTGATTGTTATAACTGTGAGCTTTATAATTTATGCAAAAGTAAAGAAAAAAAAAGAAAAGATATTTAATATATCTTTTTCTTTATGTTATTTTTAATTTATATTCATATACTTTGGCATCTGTAGAAGTAAACGTTAATCCATAAATTTTTCCAGCAGATAGCTCATCTCTTTGATTTAGTATTTTACTACCATCTTTAACAGTTAGAGTATATGTTCCACACCATTTAATTTTTGTATTCAATTCTGAAACTTTTCCTGCTGATAAAGTAATGGTATCTCCATAAACATTTGGGGAAATAATTTTAAACTCATTTCCATTGCAAGAAGTATCATCAGATTCCGTATTTTCATCAATTTGATTTGAGACTTTAACAATAGCAGTGGTTATGTCTGATCCACCTTTACTACTACTGCTGTAAACAGCCCTTATATTAAATGTATAACTACCATTTCCAGAATTAATTGCATAAGTATAATTTGTATTAGTAGTAAATCCTAAATCCGTGGTATTTCCAGTTGGGTCTTTAACAGTAATATTATATCCAATTGTACCTACTTTTGTACTATTATATTGAGCCATAGCATTATAAAATTTACTAGCATATTTTCCAAAGTATTTTTCATATAATTCTATTCCACTTTGTGTATTGCCAACTGGAGCATTAATTGGATCCCAACTAATACTTATAGTTGAACCTGATTCGTTTGCTTTAAGGTTAGTAGGTGTATCTAATTTTGAATATGATATTGTTGAAGCTTCAGGTTCAGCACCAGCTTTAAAATACTCATAACCTCTTAATGATTCAGGTGTATTCTCAGTCGGCTTTGTAAGAGGGAAAGTATACAATTCATATTCTGCTTTAACTACACTACTTGGAACATTAAATTTAGCTCCTGTATTAAAATAATTATTTGCTATAATTTGAGATATTTTTTTTCTAACTCTATCACCAGTAGTGGCAGTTAAATATCTATTTTCTTTTACCTCTTTATAACCATACCAAATAGATGCCGCATAGTCAGATGTATATAAATTTGCCCAGCTGTCCATAATTGCACTACTTGGTAAATGATATTTTTTTAACGCATTGCCATCTATTGTTGAAGTTCCTGTCTTTCCAGCAACTTGAGTATTTCCAACACTTAAACTACCTAATATTTTATTATTTTCAATAGCATAGTTTAAAATATATGTTAATAGATAAGCAGTTGAATCACTCATAGCTTGTTTTTTCTTTATTTCATTAATATATTCTTTATTATTTTCACGATAAACAATTTTAGTGAAAGAGTATGGTTCAATATATTCTCCTCCTCTTGCTAAAGTAGCATATGCAGCAGACATTTGTAGAGGACTTACTCCATCAAATGCTCCAATTGCAGCAGATTCGAATAATTCTTTTCCATAATCAATTCCAACATTATGAGCAAATTCTGAGATTTTTTCTTTATCAACTTGTTGAAAAGCTTGTATTGCAGGAATGTTACGACTGGATGCTAAAGCAGTTTTCATATTCATTATACCCCGATGGCCTTTATCAGCATTACTTACGCTTTGACCATTAGAATACGAATATGGTAAATCAAAAAAGTAAGTTGCTGGAGATGCATTGTTATATTCAATTAAAGGTCCATATGCAAAGAATGGCTTTGCTGCGGATCCAGGATGTCTTTTAATCATTGTTGCATAATTATATTGTCTTTCACCAACACGATTTCTACCAGCACCAACAGCTACAATAGATCCATCTTTTACGCTTGTAATAGTGATTCCCATTTGAACTTCATCATTAACAAATTGGAATGATTCACCATTCATAATACCATTTAATACGCTTTGACCTTTTGGGTCCATTGTTGTATAAATTAACATTGGAACATCATAAGGATTATTACCTGTTTTTTTAATTACTTCTTCTACTACAGTGTCGACAAAACCTTGATTAATATTATTATCTTTAACTTGATCTTTTGGCAATAGTAAAGATTGTATAGAAATGCTATTTGCAAGTTCTTGTTGTTCTTTTGTAATATAACCATGTTTACGCATTAAACTTAAAACGGTTGCTCTTCTATTAGTTGCAGCTTCAGGATTATTATAGGGGTCATAAGCATGTGGAGCTTGATATAATCCTGCGATTAAAGCAGCTTCGGTAAGAGTTAAGTCAGACACTGATTTGCCGAAATAAGATTGGCTTGCAGCTTCAACACCATAAGAACTATTTCCTAAATAAGGAGCATTAACATAAAATTCCATTATTTGTTCTTTTGTATAATTTTTTTCTACTTTAAATATTGACATATAAATATCAGTGAATTTACGTATTATTCCTTTTATTCCATGAGACTCGGTTGAAGTAAATGTATTTTTTACAACTTGCATTGTTAAAGTTGATGCTCCACCAGCATTTTGTCCAGCAGCCTGACCTAAACTAGCTTTTACGAATCGAGCGATATCAAAGCCATTGTGTTGAAAAAATCTTGAATCTTCGGTAGCAACTATTGCATCTATTAATACTTCAGGTAAATCTTCATATGTTACAAGCTCTCTATTTTCAGATCCTAATTCTGCATATTCGTCTCCATTTATATCATACATTACGCTTAATTCTTTATTATATAGTTGGTCTTTAGAAAATTTTGGTGAAGAAATAATTATGTATAGGCCAAACAATATAGTTAAAAGAAAAAACAATATGCAAAACATCATTATAGCAATTAATATAATTTGTTTTTTTGATTTTCCTTTTTTATTATTTGTAGTATTACCTTTAATATTACCTTTTTTTTGTTTATTATTTTTTTTAATATTATTATTTTTTCCTTTTTTTATTTTATTATTAGCCACTTTTACCACGCTCCTTGAAATAAATTTTATCTACAGTTTTTAAATAATCTAATGCCGGAATAAATGCTTCTTTTATTAGATGTCCTTTTTCTTTAATATAATTATACTCAATAGATGCTCTATTTTTACTATCAATATAATTTAAAAAATCAGTTCCTTCAAGTAAATATATAAGTCCATTCATTTTAATTATTAAAAAACTAATACCTTTATGCCGTATAACACCTCGTATATGTTCTATTTGATGATGATGAATATTTCTTAAAGGGAATGAAGTTTTATTTTTTGTTTCTTTTGCTTCAAAATCTAAATATTTTCCTTTATAAATACCATTATAATCTAAAGTTGATGGTGATGCAAAATATCCTTTTTTAATTATCTTATGCTTATTTTCATAACTAACATCAACAATACCTATGGGAGTTGGTTTTTTATATATTAAAGCGATATCTTTTTCAATATAATATTTATTAGTATCATTAATTAAATTTTCAAGGTCCATACCTCTATTTTTATGAGAAATATTATGTTTGAATTCTTTTTTTATATTATTAGGATATAACACCTTTATCACCATTTTAATTATATAATATTTTTTTGGCCATTTCCACTATCTTTTTATAAAAATTATATTTTGACAATATTTGTCGAAACTAATGACAGAATAATTTTAATTTGTTATCCTATTTAAGGAGGAAATTTATGATAAGAATAGATTTTTTTATAGACAAAATGCTTGAAGATATTAATCAAGCTAGTTTAAATTTAAGTAATCCAATTAATTCGAACAGAAATATAAAAAGAAAATTTTAAAATAAATACATACTAATGCTTATCTTGACAAAATAGGCTTTTTTTTTTATAATTAACAACGTAAGAAGGGTGATATTATGTATAATAATCGAATTTATTTAACACCGCAAGAAATATTAGACAAAGAATTTAAAATAGATGCTAGAGGTTATAGGCCTCAAGAAGTTGATAAGTTTTTAGATTTAGTTATTCGAGATTATACTGAATTTAGTACTATAATTAATTCACAAGAAAAACAAATAAGAGATTTAACTGATGATAATTTAAAATTAAAAAATGAAATTAGAAGATTAAAAGCTAATATAGAAGCAGCAGAGGATTCGAGTGAAACTAATCATGGTGTGAATAATGTCGACCTTTTACGCAGATTAAGTCAACTAGAGAAAATAGTTTATGGTAAAAATGAATAATATCTTGGCAAACGCTACTTAATAATATTGATATTGAGTAGAGGAAAGTCCATGCTCGCACAATCTGTGATGATTGTAGTGTTCGTGTATTGGGAAAAAATAACCAATAGTATGCTTTTGCATAACGGCTTTGAAAAAACCTTAAATGGTTTGAGTAAATATAAAAGTGCCAAAGAGACGAGAAACTTGGAAACAAGGGATGTGGAACGTGGTAAACCCCGCGAGCGAGAAACCCAAATTTTGGTAGGGGAGCTTTTACAAAGGAATAAAAACGGAGTAAAGGACTATATTTTTATAGTAGATAAATGTTTGCCGCTCATATGAGTACAGAACATGGCTTATAAGATATTATTTTTTTATTTAAAGGAGTGAAAAAATTGATTGAGATTGGATCGACGTTAAAGTCGGCGAGAGAAAAAATCGGGGTCAGTTTGGAAGAAGTAAGTCAGGATTTAAATATAAAAGAATTAATATTAGAAAACATAGAAGATGGAAATATTGGTTGTTTTAAAGATATTTTTGTTTTAAAAGAATATTTGCAAAATTATGCAAAATATCTAGGATTAGATCCAGATAAGATTATAAATAATTTTAATGAATATTTATTTGAATATACTTCTAAAATTCCAGTGGAGGATATTGAAAAAGAAATTCAAAATGAAATGAAAAATAAAGAAGAGACAAACGAAATTGTTTCACCTTATACCAAAATTTCTAATAAACCAAGAAGCAAAAAAGTAAAATTTATAATAATTATAGGTATTATATTTATTATTTTAATAATTTTTTGGTCAATTAAACAAATTATAATAAATAATGGTCAATCAACAACGAGTATTGCTTATGTTAATTAGGAGGAAGTATGAATTTACCAAATAAAATTACTATGGGTAGAATAATATTAGCAGTAATTATATTAATTATGTTAGTTTTCCCTTTTTATCAAATTAATTTAGAGTTTCCAACTTGGTTATTATTTAATAGAATTAGTGTCAATTCAAAATATATTTTAGTAGGAATTTTATTTATCATTGCATCAGTTACAGATTTTATTGATGGAAAGATAGCAAGAAGTAGAAATATGGTTACAGATTTCGGGAAAGTTATGGATGCAATTGCTGATAAAATATTAGTTAATGGTGTTTTAATAATGCTTGCATATGACGGATTTATTTCTGTAATAATTCCAATTGTAATAATTACTCGAGATACATTTGTTGATTCAATTAAAATGGTAGCTGGAAATAAAGGTAAAGCAGTTGGTGCTAGTTTCTTGGGTAAAGCTAAGACTATGTGTATGATGATTGGTATTGTATTAATGTTATTTTATAATTTACCTTTTGAAATATTTAATATTAGATTAGCAGATGTATTATTGCTAGTAGCTACAATATTATCAGTTATATCTGCTTGCCAATATTTTTACGTCAACAAAAAATTTATTTTAGAAGATAAATAAGAGCAATTTTAATTCATTATGATGATTAAATTGCTTTTTTTTATATGATTTATTAACTCAAACAAAAGTTCGAAAAAGATATTGACAAATATTTAAAATTGGGATAAAATTAAATTACAATTATTAGGAGGAAAAATGAAAACAAAAAAAGATAGTAAAACTGATAAAAATTTAGAAGCAGTATTAGCTGATATTGAAAAACAATTTGGAAAAGGATCTATTATGAAACTTGGTGGTAACGAACATATGGAAATAGAAGTAACGCCTTCTGGATCTTTATCTTTAGATATAGCATTAGGTGTTGGAGGTTTGCCTAAAGGAAGAATTATAGAAATTTATGGACCAGAATCATCTGGTAAAACCACTTTTGCTTTGCATGCAATAGCCGAAGTACAAAAACTAGGTGGTAGAGCAGCATTTATTGATGCAGAACATGCATTAGATCCAGTTTATAGCAAAAAACTAGGTGTAGATATCGACGAACTTTTATTGTCTCAACCAGATACAGGAGAACAAGCTTTAGAAATATGTGAAGCTTTAGTAAGGAGTGAAGCAGTTAATATAATTGTTATCGATTCAGTTGCTGCATTAGTTCCACAAGCAGAGATTGAAGGGGAAATGGGCGATTCACATGTAGGATTACAAGCTAGATTGATGAGTCAAGCATTAAGAAAATTATCTGGAACAATTAGTAAAACAAATACTACAGCAATTTTTATTAATCAATTAAGAGAAAAAGTTGGCGTATTATTTGGAAATCCGGAAACAACACCAGGCGGAAGAGCTTTAAAATTCTATTCTTCAGTTAGATTGGATATTAGACGTGGAGAACAAATTAAAATGGGTGATTCAGTTATTGGTAATAGAACAAATATTAAAGTTGTTAAAAATAAAGTTGCTCCTCCATTTAAGACTGCAAGCGTTGACATAATGTATGGAGAAGGAATATCTAGAGAAGGTGAAATAATTGATTTAGCAACTAATATAAATATATTAGAAAAAAGCGGAGCTTGGTATGCATATAAGGGTGAAAAAATTGGCCAAGGAAAAGAAAATGTTAAGGAATACCTTAAGAATAATCCTGAAATCGCTGAAGAATTAGAAGAAAAAATTAGAGTACATTATGATATAAAAATAAAAAAAATTAAAGATTAATCCTTTAATTTTTTTTGTTGAAATTTTAATTACATCAAACAAAATAATTTAGTTTAGATAATTTCTATTACTATATTATAAAATACATAATTTAATAAAGGTTGATTTTAATTTAAAAAAAAATTATAATTAAAATATAGATATTATTATCTATAATAAAAAGGAGAAGAAAAAATGGAAATTACAACTATGTCCATTTTGGCTCTTATAATTGGATTAATTTTAGGTTCTATAATAATTATTATTACTTATAAATTAAATGAAAAAAGAAATGAAAATAAGGCTCGAAAAATTATAGATAATGCTCGAAAAGAAGCAGAAAAATATAAAAGAGATTCTATTTTAGAATTGAAAGAAGAATCGTATAATTTAAAAAAAGAAGTCGAAGCCGAAATAAAAGAAAAAAAATTAGAGTTAAAAGAATCTGAAGAACGTTTAATGCAACGAGAACAAAATTTAGATAAACGGGATGAAATGATTCAAAATAGAGATGCTCTTTTGGATCAAAAAGATAATAATTTATTAAATAAACAAAAAGAAATTCAAGAAAAAGAAGAAAAAATGGATCAATTATTAAAAGATGAAATGGAAAATTTAGAAAAGATTGCAAAATTTTCTAAAGAAAAAGCCCATGATCTGATAATGAAAAGAGTAGAAGAATCAATGAATAAAGAAATCATTGATTATATAAAAGAAAAAGAATCGGAAGCTAAATTAGAAGCACAAGAAAAAGCTAAAAATTTAATTATTAATGCAATGCAAAGATATGCTAATGATGTTACTAGCGAGCAAACTGTATCAGTAATTGAACTTCCAAATGATGAAATGAAAGGAAGATTAATAGGTAGAGAGGGAAGAAATATTCGTACAATTGAGGCGGTAACGGGAGTTGATCTTATTATTGATGATACCCCAGAAGCAATAGTTATATCAAGCTTTGATCCTTTTAGAAGAGAAATAGCTAAAATTACTATTGAAACTTTAATTAAAGATGGACGTATTCACCCAGCTCGTATTGAAGAATTATATGATAAAGTATTAAAAGACATGAATGCTAAAGTAACTGAAATTGGAAATGATACAATAAGAGAATTAGGTTTAAATAAAATGGATCCAGAATTAGTTAATATTATTGGTAAATTAAAGTTTAGAACTAGTTATGGACAAAATGGTTTGCAACATTCTAAAGAAGTGGCTTATTTAACCGGTTTATTGGCAAGTGAGTTGGGAGAAAATATTAACTTAGCAAAAAGAGCAGGATTATTACATGATATAGGGAAAGCTATAGATTTTGAAATGGAAGGCTCACATGTTGAAATAGGAGAAAACATTGCTAAGAAATATCACGAAGATGAAGTAGTAATAGATGCAATAGCTTCACATCATGGTGATAAAGATCCTCAATCTGTAATAGCTGTTTTGGTTCAAATTGCTGATACTTTGTCTGCTTCACGTCCAGGAGCAAGAAATGATTCTTTAGAAAATTATATTAAAAGATTAGAACAACTTGAAAGCCTTGGAAATTCTTTTGAAGGTGTTGAAAAAACTTTTGCAATGCAGGCTGGTAGAGAAGTTAGAGTTATTGTGAAACCTGATGAAATTGATGATGCAAAAAGCTATAAAATTGCAAGAGATTTAAAGGAAAAAATCGAGAATGAAATGCAATATCCTGGTACGATAAAAATCACTGTAATCAGAGAAACTAGAGCTGAAGAACAAGCAAAATAATTGCATATAAATTTTCTTTATGCTATAATAGTCTCCAATTTAGGAGGCTTTTTTATGATTATAATTTCACAACGAAAATTTTTAAAGTTAAAAGAAGTCAATCCGGCTAAGAAAAATGTTAGATTACTGAATAAAAAACAAATAATAAAAAAAACCGATAGTTTTGATTATTGTGATGATAAATTTCCACAAGTTAAAAATTTAATTGAAATAAGTGACAGGGCTATTATAGAATCTAAAAAAGATGCAACATTTGAGGATGCAATTATAATGCCATATTTATCGGATTATATAAATATTTGTGATTTAAAATATGACAATAAATTTTTATTGTATTATTTGGATTTATATAAAAAAATATTCAAAACTTTAAAAGAAATATATCAAGAAGGATATGTATACCCTGATATTCATGGCGAAAATATAATGGTTGATAAAAAATTCAATCATATGTTTGTTGATCCAGTTATTTATCCTCTTTCAGCTGAAGAAGCTCTACATTTTTTAAATTTAGCAAAGTTAAAAATTTTAAATATGTTATTAAATACTTTAATTGATGGGACATTTTATTCAACATTTATTGATGACATTAAGTTAATTTCAAAGTTATCTGCAGATTGTGAATTAGAAAATATTTTTGGAAATTTGGGTAAAACATGGGATTTACCTGAAAATTATTTTTTCGAAAGAGAGATAGATGAACTTATAAAGTATGAAAGTAAAAAGAAATCACTGCGTTAGTTAATCAGTGATTTCTTTTATTTCCATAATAACTGGTAATATAATTGGTCTTCTTCCAGTCAAATCATTAATATATGGGTTTAATTCTAAGATAATTTGATTTTTAATATCAATATAATTGTATGGTCCTTTTGCTAGGGTATTAATAGTTATTTCCTCAATTTTATTTTCAATTTTATGTATTAAATCAGCACTTTCATTTACTAGAACAAAGCCCCTTGTAGTAACATTTGGTTTTATAAGTAATTTTTTAGTATTTGGGTCGATATTTAAAATTGCCATTAAAATGCCATCTTTACTCATTAATTTTCGATCTTTAATAACTAGACTACCTATATCACCTATTCTTGATCCATCTACATAGATATCACCAGCGGTAACACTTCCATCAATTTTAACTTCATCTTTTTTAATTGATAATACATCTCCATTTTTCATAATAAAAACATTTTCATATGGAATACCACACATCACTGCCAAATCACGATGATGTTTAAGCATTCTGTATTCTCCATGTACAGGCATGAAATATTTAGGTTTAACTATTCTTAATAATAGCTTTAACTCTTCTATTTTTGCATGGCCTGAAGTATGTACATCGCTTAATTCTGAATTAGTATAAACCTTAACACCTTGTAAATAAAGCTTGTTTATTATTCTATTAATAGAGGCAGTGTTTCCTGGGATAGGGCTAGATGAAAATACTACTAAATCGTCTGGTAATAATTGAATTTGTTTATGAGTTCCATTAGCAATTCTAGATAAAGCTGCAAGGGGTTCCCCTTGTGAACCAGTACATAATATACATATTTCGTTTTTCTTAAAATCTTTCGTTTGATTTGCATCAATAAAAATAGATTTATCATTAATTAAATTGTTATTTAATGCAACACGAATTGAATTTTCCATGCTTCTTCCAAATATTAATATTTTGCGATTATTTCTTTTACATGTTTCAACAATATGTTTTAAACGATAAATATTAGATGCAAATGTTGCAATTATAACTCTGCCATAATGTGATGAAACAATGTCTCCTAAAACTTCATCAACACTACTTTCACTTTTGGAAAAACCTTCTGATAAAGCATTTGTGCTATCGGCAAGCAATAATTTTACTCCTTGTTCGCTCAATCTTGATAATTTTTGAATGTCAGCCATTGGACCAATAGGTGTTAAATCAAATTTAAAATCACCTGTAGTAAAAATTATTCCATTAGGAGTATGAACTGCTATACCATAACTTCCTGGAATAGAGTGAGTCATTGTAACAAATTCAATAGTCATATATTTAGTTCTAATAATGCTTTGTTCATTAATAATTTCAATATTTGCATATTTGATATTTCGATCGATTAATTTATTATTTATTAAATCTGCTGCAATATTAGAAGCATAGATAGTTGGGATTTTAACATTTTGTAATAAAAATGAAATGCCACCAATATGGTCTTCGTGACCATGGGTAATAAATAATCCTTTTATTTTATTTTCATTTTGCTTTAAAAAAGTTATATCTTGAATAACGTAATCAATTCCAAGTAAATCATCTTCAGGGAACTTAACCCCTGCATCAATGATAATTATTTCTTCTTTATGGCAAACTAAATACATATTTTTGCCAATTTCTTCTAAACCTCCGAGTGCAATTACAGAAGTTTTATCATCAAAAAAATTCATATTATAAGCCTCTTTTCAAAATTATTTAACTTAATTAAAATAAAAAGTTCTTTTAAGTAAACTAATTATACAAAAAATTAACTTCTTTGTCAATTTTAAGGCTTAAAATATTTTATATAATTATTATAACCATCTAAACTTATTTAATGCATTGTTGTTATTACTTTTTTTAATGTATTACCTTCTTTTATTTCTGTTATTTCTTTACGTCCATATTTAGGATTTATTTTATAAAATTTATTTAAAAATTCACAAGCTAGTTCAATTACGTAATTTTGAAAAGTTTGCTCATCTTCTACATATTTAAACATACTTATTTCAATATAATTCATTATTTCTGGATTTCTACTATCATCGGGATATTCTTCGGGATTAACTTCGCCAGTTATGTCATAAGCGTGATTATTGTAAAAAAATACACAATGGCTAGAATTACACATAATATGCCCTTTATTAAATATTTTTGTTAATGCTTCTGCAAAAAAGTAGCAGTAGTCTTTAGTAAAATCATAATAAGGATTCCTTTTGAACCTTTTTTCATAATTAATACGAATATATTCAATTGTATTTATAATAACTTCTATGCTATAATTATATAACATCTTTATGTCACCTTTTCTAAAAAATTTTTTTAAACTATTTTTTTAAACTATTTTAATATAATTTATTATAAATATCAATATTAAAGGAGAATGGAAATGAAAAAAATTACTATTAAAGATATTATTAAGATATGTGATGGAAAATTGATTTGTGGGGATGAATCATTAGTTGTAAATAATTTTTCTAAAGATACAAGAAGTATTAAAAAAAATGACGTATATATCGCAATTAGAGGAAATAATTTTAATGGAAACAAATTTTATGAAGAAGCTTTTTCTAAAGGAGCTATGGCAGCAATAGTTGATGAAGAAGAAGCTATTCTAAAGAAAGAAAAAACTATTGTTTTGGTTAAAGATAGCATAAAAGCTTTACAAAAAATTGCAGAATATAAATTAAAAATGTATGACATTCCTGTAGTTGCAATCACTGGAAGTGTAGGAAAAACAAGTACTAAAGATATCGTAGCAAGCGTTTTATCGAAAAAATACAAAACTTTAAAAACAATTGGTAATTTAAATAATGGAATTGGATTACCTATGACAATACTTTCATTAAAAGATGAAGAAGTTGCTGTATTAGAAATGGGTATGAACTCACTAGGAGAGATTAGCGTACTTTCCAAAATTGCTAAACCAGATATTGCAATTATTACTAATGTAGGTACTGCTCATATTGGACAATTAGGTTCAAGAGAAAATATATTAAAAGCTAAATTAGAAATAATTGATGGATTAAAAGAAAACGGAACATTAATTATTAATAATGATAATGATATGCTTTATAATTTAAAAATTGATAAAAAAATTAATATAATTACTTTCGGCATCGAAAATAAAAGTGATTATAATGCAACTGAAATAAAAACTAAAAATCAAAAATCATATTTTAAAATAAACGATGAAGATATTGAAGTTCCTATAGTAGGTGATGCTTTTATATATAATAGTTTAGTTGCTTTTATTGTTGGTAAACTTTTTCATATTGAAAAAGATTTAATTAAAAGCGGTATTAAAAATTTTGAATTATCTAAAAACAGATTAGAAATTATTCATACGAAAAATATTACAATTATAAATGATTGTTACAATGCAAATTTAGATTCAATGAGATCTTCAATACAATATTTAAATACCTTTAAAAATAAAAGAACAATAGCAGTGCTAGGAGATATTTTAGAACTGGGAAAATATGGGAAAAACATTCATAAAGAAGTTGGTAAAATAGTAGGCGAAGCTAAAATTAACAAACTTGTTTGTATTGGGGATTTATCCAAATATATTGCTTTTTCGGCTGTTGATAATGGCATTTTAGAAGATGATATTTATTGGTTTATGAATAATAAAGATGCAATAAAAAAATTAAGAGAAATTATAAAAAAAGATGATGTTATTTTAATAAAAGCATCAAATGGAATGAAATTTATCGAAATAGTACAAGAATTAGAAAAAATTTAGTTTAATTTTTTCTTTTTTTGTTTTTCATATCTATTCAAAATTTTATAAATCTCTTTTTCAATTAAAGTTATAATTTTCATATCATTAATTTCCCCATAATATTCTATATCTTTAACTTTTTCAATATTATTAATAAAAATAAAGCATTTTATAAATTTTAAATTAGGAGAATAACTAACAGGTGGTTTTGTTTTAACAAATAAATCTAAATTCTTTTTTTGTACACTAAATTTTTTAAATGAATGAGTTTTTATATCATACTCAGAATCAATTGTAATATTAGAATTACTAATATTTCTTTTAATCAAACTATTTTCAACTGTTAAATTAAAGAAATTTGTTCCATATTGATTTTGAAGGGAAAATTGCCCATTTTCAAATTTTAATTCAAAGTCATTATATTTATTTCTTTGAGATTTAAATAATAAAGAATTATTGTGAATAATAATATTATATTGTTTGGGATTTTCTAAAATTTCTTTTATTTTTAGACTTAATAAGTTGAAAATTAATTCATTGTTATCTTTTATATTTAAATAAACAAATTTTCGTAGCATATTATTAAATATATTTTTACCATTACTAAAATTTGCAAAATTAGAAATAGCGTTATCATTTGGCGTTTTAATATTTAGTAATTTATTAAATTTTTCTTTTATTTCATTAACATATACAATATAATTTATTTGTAAATTATTATCAACTGCATTGATAAAATTGCTATTTTTATACTTTTTATTTTTCGTTTTATCATAAAGAATAAATTCTAGATATTGTAAATCAGTTTTGTATGGAATAAAACAAGTTATTTTCCCTTCGTAATTTATATCTTGATTATCACTTTTGTTTTCAAACATATATTTATTAAGTAAGCCTTGTAAAGTATTGAATTCTACTTTTTCATATGTTTCTTGGAAAGGATTTTTAACTAAATATTCCCATTGTAACTTTGATTCACAGACATTTATTTTTAAAAAATTAATACCTGATTCTAAAAAAATTAAATTTTTAGTTGCTCGAATTTGAATAGATTTATCTGAATTAGTAGGTTCAATTATTATAACTGGATAAGTATTTTGAGAGTCAACCTTAATCATATAATCATAACTTTTTCCAGCTAATAATTCATTTAAAAATCCTTCAATTAAATAATTAATAGTAAATATAATATTATTTTGATTATTATTTATTAAAAAATCATAGTCAAAACCAATTTTTTTTAAAGTATTAGTAATTATCGTATTCATATGTTTCACCTTTCTTTAAATTTTATTAAAAAAAATTATTTATATGATTTACTTTTGTTTTACATGAGAAAAAGTAGTTAATTGTTTTTTAATGTTTATTATTCTATAATTTATTTAGAATAAGATAAGAGGTGGAAACTTTGAATAATGAAAAAATGAGTATGATTGAAAAATATGGAGAAGATTATACCAAAGCAGAATTTATAACTGACCCTGCGATTGCACGAGATGAAGAGATAAAACAGATGATTTTGATTTTATTAACTCCTGAAAAAAGTGCTTTATTAGTTGGTAAAGCTGGTGTAGGTAAAACTGCTTTAGTTGAAGGATTGGCTTATCGAATTCAAAAAGGTTTAGTTCCTGATTTTTTCAAAAATTGGCGAGTTATTAAAATTAATATTACTAGTCTGCTTGGAGAAGCAGTAAGCGAAGGCCAAATTGAAAATAGATTAGAAATATTAGTATCAGAACTTAAGCAAGAAAAAAATATTATATTATTTATTGATGAAGTTCATTTATTAGTTAACAAAAGCGAAAACAATAATTTAGATTTTGCAAATATGTTAAAACCAGCATTGGATCGTGGCAGTATTAAAATGATTGGGGCAACAACTGTTGAAGAATATGAAACATATATTTTAAGAGATCGTGCTTTTTTAAGAAGATATCAAAAAGTTGATATTCCTGAGTCTAGCCCTGATAATACAGTAAAAATAATTATGGGAACATACCCTAAAATTGAAAAAAAGACAGGTGTTAAATTTGCTTATCCAGAATTTATTTTAGAAAAAGTAGCTAAATTTATTGTTGAAATGACAAGTGAGTATAAAAGAATATATGAAATTTCTTCTAGATATCCTGATATTTGTTTAACAATTCTTTCAAATGCATTTTCATATGCTATGTTTGAAAATGAGAAATTAGTTAAAATACACCATGTGTATAAAGCTGTAGAAAATTGTAAAACTATATATGAAGATGCAAGAATTAAGGAAATTGCACGATTCAAAGAAGAATTTAAAGATTTATTAATTGAGGAAGGATTTGATGTTATATGAAAAATTTAAAAATAATTCAAATTGGTTGTGGAAAAATGAGTAAATATACAATGAGATATGTATATGAAAAAAATGGTAGTATCTGTGGAGCATTTGATATATCTAGTGAACTTATTGGTAAAGATATTGCTGAAATAATTGGAACTAATTCTAAGGGAATTATAATAGATAATATTAATAATTTAGATGAGTTTTTAAAAGAAAATAAGGTTGATATCGCTATTGTAACAACTATGAGCTTAGTAAATGATGTTAAAGATATTTTAAAAACGTGTGCTCAAAATGGTGTAAATGCAATAACAACTTGTGAAGAAGCATTTTTTTGTGAAAATTCTAATCCAACAATTTTTAATGAAATCGATAAACTTGCTAAAGAAAATAATTGTACAATTACTGGTTGTGGATATCAAGATGTATTTTGGGGAAATTTGATTTATACCATAGCCGGAAGTACTCATAAAATTACCAAAATAAAGGGAAGTTCTTCTTATAATGTCGAAGATTATGGCTTAGCATTGGCAAAAGCTCATGGTGCTGGGTTAAGCATAGAAGAATTTGAAAAAGAAATCGCAAGTACAGATAATATATCATCTGTTGAAAGAGAAAAATTAATAAATAGGGGAGAATTTTTACCATCTTATATGTGGAATACTGTAGGCTGGATTGCTGATAGATTTAATTTGACTATACAATCAATGACTCAAAAATGTGTGCCATTAACTGATGATGAAGATCTACATTCTGATACATTGAATATGACAATAAAAAAGGGAAAAGTAACTGGTATGAGTGCAGTAGTAACTGCAACTACAGAAGAAAATATTGATATTGAAGCTGAATGTATTGGAAAAGTTTACAATAAAAATGAATTTGACAGAAATAAGTGGAGTATAATTGGTGAACCGGAAACTACTATTGTTATAGATAAGCCACAAACAGTTGAACTAACTTGTGCAAATATTGTTAACCGAATAACAGATGTGATTAAGAGTGATCCTGGGTTTATAGCTACAAGTAAAATGGATGTTGCTAAATATATTAAATAGAATATATGCGAAATTTTATCATTTGCGTATATATACGCCTATAAAATAGTTGTTTGTACTTAACAATAAATAAAAAAAAACATATTATGAAATATAAAGAATGATTGCAAAACAAAAAAACTAACTTTACCGCAATTTAAGTTAGATTTAAATAAATGTTTATTATATTTTATTCGATTTTTTATAAATTGATACATATTAAACCTCTTAAAACCCTTTCCTTAACTTTTAGCAATTATTCTTTTTTTTTGTTTTGTTATATGATATTATTTTTATAGGAGTGATGTATATGTTTAAGATTGATGATATAAAAAAATATTTAAAAAAAACTGCTTTTAGTTCGTTATGGATGTCAATTATTTTATTAATTGTAGCCTTTTTTTTATTAATTAAATCTGAAAGTTTTATAAATAATTTAATAATTATTGTAGGTGTGGCTTTATCATTTTTGGGAATTGTTAACTTTATTTCTTATTTAAAACTAAAAGATGAAGAAAAATTGATGAGTAGAAATTTATTAAATGGTTTATTAATGATAATTTTTGGATTAATAGCAATTTTTAAATCAAGCTCTTTAGTATCTATTTTTACAATTATTTTAGGAATATATTTAATTTATCAAAATTTAGAATATTTGCATCTGGCAACAAATTTAAAAAACTTAAAAGATAACAAATGGTACATTCTAATGATTCTATCATTATTAAATATTATATTTGGAATAATTGTAGTAATAAATCCGTTTGAAACAATAGTAGCTATTGTAAAATTAAGTGCTATTTTAATTATTCTTTCTGAAGCTTTTAATATTTTTCAAAGTTTATATATGATTTTTAAATTAAAATAAAATTTAGTAATAATCCTACATTTAAATTATTATAGACTTGAGGTGGAGAATGGTAGTATTTGGATATAAAGGATTTAATACTAATCAAACTAATAGATATGGTAAATATTTTGAAAAATTAAAAACCTATTCAGTAACTGGAGAAATAAGCTTTGGTAATAATGGTAATGGTTATCACTTGTGTAAAAACCTATGTGATGTGTTTAGATATTTTAATGGTGAAAATGATATTTTAGTAGCAGAAGTAATAGGGTTTGGCGAATATTGTAAATATGATGATGAGTATTATGGTTACTATGATATGTTTTCTTTTGAAAATATAATTATTCTTAATTTTCTTACAAGAAATGAAATAATTGAAAAAATGTTAACCGCTAGTGTATTTGATGTTGAAAAATTTTTAATAACCTTTAAATTATTGCCTCATGAAATTAATTTATTTCAAGACACATTTTCTAAAAACAATTATATATCTAATTTTATTTATAATTATCAAATAAATCGCGATTCATTTATTAATAGGCAAATTGTTAAAAAAACATTGGATAAAAAGTAATTTAATATATGAATTTATTGTAAAAATTAATTATTAATGATAAAATAATTATATAATTAAATTAATTTTTTGGTCTGTTGGTGAAGTGGTTTAACACGTCGCCCTCTCAAGGCGATATTCACGGGTTCGAAACCCGTACAGACTACCATATTAAAAATAAATCCTAAATTAGGATTTTTTTAAATATTATTTATAAAATTCATAATTCTTTTTTTAACTTTGTCTTTTTTTAAAATTTTTAATATTTCATATAAATCAGGAGTTTGCTTTTTTTTAGTGATAGCATATCTAATATATTCAAAAACATCACCAATGTGTCCAACATATTTTTCTGGATTGTGGTTATATTCCTTTATATTATTAGCATAATTATATTTTGAACAAATATCTTTAATTTTTTGATACCATGTTTCTTTGTCATCATGATCATTATAATTATTAATAAAATCTTTTAAAATACTAATATTAATATTGGTATTTTTTTCATAACTTACCTCTTTGAAAAGTCCTTCATACATATAATAATAGTAGTTTTTGATTTCGCTATAACATTTAATATCTTTACGAGGATTTTTTTGTTCACGTTCAATATTTAAAACATTTTTGCTATATTCTTTGTTATTTATAAAAATATTATAAAAATCTTTATCATAAGTTTTTAAATATTTACTCACTTCATTAAAAAAAGTATTTTTATTAAGTTTACTAATATAAAATTTAGAAATAAAATTTAATTTTTGAATATCAAAAAGTGTACCACCTTTTGGCATTTTACTAAATTCAAATCTAAATTCATGAATTGGTCTTTCATAATTTTGAAAATACCAATTTTCAAAATCAGGATTAATTAAGGTTGCGAAGTAAATAAAAAGTGCTTGTTTAGGGTAACCTAATTTTAAAAAATATTCGATATTAGCTTCTATATCTTTTCTTTTACTAATTTTGCGAATTTTATTATCAACTTTTTTAGTTAAAGGGGAGATATGAGCGTAGTTCAAAGGCTTGAAATTTAAAGCTTCATATAAAGCAAAATGAATTGGCAAAGACGAAACCCATTCATCGCCTCGAATTACATGGGTAGTGCCCATTAATGTATCATCAATAATATGTGCTAAATGATAAGTGGGAGTTAAATCTTCTTTTAATAAGATGATGTCTTGATTGTTTTCTTTAAAAGTTAGATTTCCTAACACTAAATCTTTTATTTTTATTGTTTTAGGTTTATCATTTGCTTTTAATCTAATAACAAATGGTTTATTTTCATCAATATTTTTTTTAATTTCATCGAAAGTAAGATTGCGGTATTTAGCATATTTTCCATAAATACCAATCTCTTCTTTATTTTTTATTTGTTTGTCTTTAATTTTTTTTATTTCATCTTTAGTTAAAAAACAAGGATAAGCAATGTCTTGCTCAACTAAATATTTTACATATGATTTATATATATTAGTTCGATTGCTTTGAATATAATTTTTTTTAAAATTTTTTTTATTTAATAATTTAAAATTTTGTAAGGTATCTAAAATAATATCGTTACCATCTTTTATTTTTCGCTTTTGATCAGTATCTTCAATTCTTATATAAAAAGTACCTTTATTTATTAAAGCGAAAATATAATTTATAAAAGCAGTATATAGTGAGCCAATATGAATGTATCCTGTTGGACTTGGAGCAAATCTAGTAGTATATTTAACACTATCTTTTTTAGTATTATCGTAATATGACCTGTTTTTAATATCTGGAAATAAATAATTAGCTAATTTTTTGCTCATCCGTATCACCAATTTATATTATAGTATAATTTTTTAAATAATGGAAATACTATTTTTAGCACTAATTGTTGACAAGTGCTAAAAATAGTGCTATTATTAAATCATGAAAGGAAGTGGGACAATGAGTATTGTACCAAGAAAATTTTATTTAGATGATTTATTTAATGATTTATCATTTGCAAGTGAATCAAATAAAATGAAATGTGATATTTATGAAAAGGATGGCGTTTATAATATTTTAATGGATATTCCTGGCTTTGAAAAAAAAGATATTAATGTTGAAACAAAAGATGGTTACATTAAAATAACAGCAGAAAAAAAGACAGAAGAAAATGATGAAAATAAAAATTATATTCGCCGTGAAAGAACATTTGGTAAATATGAAAGATCTTTCTATTTAGGCGATTTAGATGAAGAAAATATTAAAGCCTCTTTCCAAAATGGAACATTAAATATTAGCGTACCAAAAAAAGAAAAAGAAGAAACAAAAAAAATAATAGATATTGATTAAAAAGAGATTACAATCTCTTTTTTTTATGTTAATATTTTTAGTAGGAGGAAATCGTGAAAAAAAACGTTTTAATAACAGGTGCAGCGAAAGGCCTTGGAGCGGCTGTAGCTTTAGCTTTTGCATCAAAAGGATACAATATTATTCTAAATTATTTAAATAGTAAAAATAAAGCTATTGAATTAAGAAAAAAAATTATCAAACTTTATAATGTTCGTGTTTTGCTTATTAAAGCTGATATTTCATCAGAAAAAGATGTAGATAATATAGTAAAAGTTATAAAAAAAGAATTTAATAGCTTAGATATTTTAATCAATAATGCGGTATACGAAAACAATAAAGAGTATTTAGATTTGACAAAAAATGATTTTATGAAATCTCTGGAAGTAAATGTTTTTGGGACTTTTTTAATTACGACAAAAGTAAGCAGCGTTATGAAAAAAAATGGAGTTGTTTTAAATATTTCTTCTCTTGATACAAAAAACACTTATAACAAATATGAAATAGATTATGTTGCATCAAAAGCTGGAGTGAATTCTTTAACTAAAACGCTTTCTTTAGCTATTCCAAATTTGAAACATATAACTATTTTACTTCCTTGGATTGATACTGAAAGTGTAAAACAAATGAATCAAGAGTTTTTAAAAAATGAGTTAAAAAGGAATAAACAAAAGAATCTTTTAAATAAAGAAAAAGTAGCTGATAAAATATGGGAAATTGTTAATGATGACATTAAATCAGGGACTATTTTAGAAATGGATGATAATTATGAATATAGATGAAAATATAAAAAAAATTGTTAATGATGCGGAAAAAGACTTATATGAAGAATTTAAAATTATAGATAGTAATTGTGAAATAAATAGTATAAATGTTCTTAGTGCTTTTCAAAAAAATAAGGTATCTGAAGCCCATTTTAATAGTACTAGTGGTTATGGCTATGATGATTTAGGCAGAGAAGTAATTGAAAAAATATACAAAGATCTTTTTAAAGCAGAAGATGCTTTAGTTAGAAGTCAATTTATTTCTGGTTCGCATGCACTAACTGTAGCATTATTTGCATTTTTAAGACCAAATGATATTATGTTAAGTATAACTGGGCTTCCATATGATACCTTACATGAAGTAATTGGAATTAAAAAAAATGAAAGTTCTTTAATATCTTTTGGCATAAAATATGATCAAATTGATTTAAAAGAAGATGATTTTGATTATCAAAAAATAAAAGATTATTTAAAAAAACATAAAGTTAAATTAATTGAAATTCAAAGAAGCAAAGGATATTCTACTAGAAAAAGTATTACAATCGATAAGTTAGAGAAAATAATAAAAGAAATAAAAAAAATAGATCCAGAAATAATAATTATGGTCGACAATTGTTATTGTGAGTTTGTAGAAACTATAAACCCTATAGAGGTTGGGGCCGATATTATTGTTGGATCCTTAATTAAAAATTTAGGTGGAGGCATCACGCCAAATGGTGCTTATATCGTCGGTAAGAAAAATTTGGTTAAGTTAGCTAGTGAAAGGCTTACACTACCTGGAGAAGGAAAAGATGTTGGACCAACATTAGGAATTAATAAATCTATTCTGCAAGGTTTATTTTTAGCTCCAAGCGTTGTAGCAAGTGCTTTAAAAACAGCAGTATTAACTAGTAAAGTTTTAGAAAATTTAGGTTTTGAAGTCGAACCAAAATTTAATGAGAAAAGAGCAGATATTGTTCAAAATATTATTTTTCATGATGCTGAAAAGCTTATAAAATATGTTCAAGGTATTCAAAGTGGGTCGCCAATTGATAGTTTTGTATTACCAATGCCATCTTCAATGCCAGGTTACGATGATCAAATAATCATGGCATCAGGATCTTTTACACAAGGATCTTCTATAGAATTATCTTGTGATGGCCCATTAAGAGAACCATTTATTGCTTACCAACAAGGTGCATTGACTTATGATTATGGGAAAATAGGTTTAATGATAGCGATTAGCAATTTATTAAAAAAATAATTTTCAAATATTTAATTTAATGTTATAATTAATATTAGGAGGAGATAAAATGGAAAAAACTAAAAATGCTCCTGCAAAAAAGACAGCAGTAGCAAAAAAAGAAGTAGTAAAAAGTAATGCTATTGACTACAATCCGGTGTTAAAGAAAATTTTAATATGTTTATATATTTTAATTGGACTAGCTGCAATTTGTACTATAACATATATTGCACGTATAACATCTTCTAATTCCAAAAGTACTAATACAGCTGAAACAACAGAAGAAAACTCTGAATATGATGTAAGTATGTTTGAATCAATCGATCCTGATGACTTTATGGATTTAGTTGATTCTGATGAGACAAAAGTAGTTTATTTAGGACGTAGTACTTGTGGTTATTGTATTCAATTTTTACCAACTTTACAAAAAGCTCAAGAAAAAATAGGATATAAAACTTATTATGTTGATATTGCTAACATTGAAACATCTAGTGATGATTATAATGATATGGTTAACCTAATTAATGGTATGAAAGATAAATATAATAAGGATAATGATACTGAATATGATTCACTTTATGGTTATACACCAACTATAGCATTACTAAAAGATGGTGCAATTCAAAACATTTGGATTGGATATTCTGATTATGATTCATTTACAGCTTGGTTAAGTGAAAATGGTATAAAGTAATTAAGAGGCGCTAGCTTCTTTTTTTTAATTAATGAATAATGCTTTGTTATATGATAAAATAAAGTAGGTGGTTATTTTGAATGGCATTTTAGTAATTAATAAAGAAAAAGGATATACAAGTAGAGATGTAGTTAATATTGTATCTAAGACATTAAATATAAAAAAAGTTGGCCATACAGGCACATTAGATCCAATTGCAACAGGAGTTTTAGTAATTTGTATAGGAAAGTATACTAAGCTTGTTAATTTGTTAACGTCTAAAGATAAAGAATATATTGCAACTATGCAGTTAGGGATTAAAACAGATACTCTTGATATAACTGGAGAAATTATTGAAGAAAAGAGTTATAGTGTTAATGAAGAAAAAGTTCGAAAAATTTTACAATCATTTTTAGGAAAGAGTATGCAACAGGTACCAATATATTCTGCAATTAAAATTAAAGGGAAAAAGCTTTATGAATACGCAAGAAATAATGAAAAAGTTATATTACCAAAACGAGAAATAAATATCGAAAAAATTGAATTATTAAAGCTTGAAGGAAATACAATCACTTTTAAAGCAATTGTTTCCAAAGGTACTTATATTCGTAGTTTGATAAATGATATTGCTAAAAGACTAGGCACTGTTGGTACAATGACTAAACTTAACAGAATTAAACAAGGCTTATTTTCTATTGAGGATGCTGTAACTATTGAAGAATTTAAAAATAATAATTTTAAATTTTTAAAAATAGAAGATGTGATTAATGATTTACAAATTGTAGAAATAGACGAACTTAGTTCAAAATTGATATCAAATGGGGCTATAATAGATAAAAATTTTACTAGTAAATATTGTTTATTTAAAAATAACAAGACTAAAGGAGATATTGCATTATATATACAATGTTCTGATAATAAATATAAAGCAAAACCATATATAATTTTTTAATGTATATTTAAATTTAATTTGCTAATACTAATAACAAAAGGAGAGAGATTTGTGAAAAAAATAATCGCAGGTATTTTGTGTTTGTTATTAGTTGTTGGTTGTGGATGCAGTATTACAGAAGATTCACCAAAAGAACAAGTTAAACTATTTTTAAATCGTTATAACGATAATGATAGTGAGGTAATGGATGAACTTGAAACATACGTTTCTGAAGAAGACTTTACAGATGACCAAAAAGAAACATATAAAGAAGTATTAAAAAAGCAATATAAAGATTTAAAGTATAATATTGAAGACGAAACAATTGATGGAGATACAGCAACGGTTACAGTTAAAGTGACTGTATATGATTTATACAAAGTTCAAAAAGATGCGGATGAATACTTAACTAATAATCCTGATAAGTTTAAAGGAAAAGATAATGATGATTATGATGATGAATCTTTTATAAATTATAAATTAGAACAAATGCAAGACAATACTGATACAATTGATTACACAATAGTATTTAATTTAACTAAAACTGATGATAAATGGCAAGTTGAACAACTAAGCAATGATGATTTAGAAAAAATACATGGTGTATACAATTATGAAGAAGAATAAATTCTTCTTTTTTTATGTAATAATCTGTAAATTATTATAGCAAAAACAAGGTTTATGCTTTTAAAATAATGTATTTTTTTGTATAATAAGTAGGAAAACAATTCGTAGAAATTAATATAATTTTAAAGTATAAAGGAAAATATATTTAAAATTATTTTAAGTTAATTTTATAATTAAATATTTTATCTTCGAATTTGTAATATTATATATAGAAAAGAGGTCTAAAATGAAAATATTATCAGTAAATGCAGGTAGCTCATCTTTAAAATTTACATTGTTTGAATTACCTGAAAAAAAAGAATTAATAAATGGTACTTTTGAAAAAATAGGAATCGGAAATAGTTTTTATACTTTAAAAATTAATGGGGAAAAAATAAGAAGAGAAGTAGATTTAACAGATCATGGGGTTGCTGTTAAATATTTGATGGATGAATTGATAAATAATAAAATTATATCTTCATTAGATGAAATAGATGGAATAGGACATCGTGTTGTTCAAGGCGGAGCTTTATATAATAAGACAGTTTTAGTCGATGAAAAGGTAATAAAAGATATTGAAGATTTAGCGGATTTAGCACCTTTACATAATAAAGCACATGTTATTGGGATAAAAGCCTTTATTGAAGCTTTACCAAATACACCAAATACAGTTGTATTTGATACAGCTTTTCATCAAACAATGGAAGAAGATAAATTTCTATATCCAATCCCTTATGAATTATATGAAAAATATAATATAAGAAAATATGGTTTCCATGGCACTTCACATAGATTTATTACTAATTCAATATCAGAATATTTAAATCGAATGGATTTAAAAATAATTTCTTGTCATATTGGTAATGGATCAAGTATTACAGCAATTAAAAATGGCAAAGTAATAGATACTTCAATGGGACTTACTCCTTTAGCTGGTGTGATGATGGGAACAAGGTGTGGAGATATTGATCCAAGTATTATTCCATTTATTATGAAAAAGGAAAATTTAAATGCTGATCAAATTAGTGATTTATTGAATAAGAAATCTGGATTACTAGGTATAAGTGGGGTAAGCAGTGATTCTAGAGATATAGAAGATGGTTTAAATAATGGTAATAAAAGATGTATGTTGGCTCAAAAAATGTGCGTTAAAACAATTGTTAATTATATTGCTATGTATAATAATTTACTTAATGGAGCGGATGTAATATGTTTTACAGCAGGAATAGGTGAAAATAGTATTTTAACTAGAGAAATGATTGCTGAATCATTATCAAGTTTAGGTATAAAAATTGATAAAGAAAGAAATAATGTTCGTGGGAAATTCGCTTTAATAAGTAGCGATGATTCTAAAATTCCAATGTATGTAGTGCCTACAAACGAAGAATTAATGATTGCAATAGACACTTATAATTTAATTAAATAGAAAAGAGGTTTTTATGAATCCTTTAAATAAAAAAATTTATAAAAAAATAAAAAAGTATGACGAAATCGTTATTTGCAGACATATTGGACCAGATCCAGATGCTGTATGCAGTAGTATTGCTTTAAGGGATTCAATTAAAGCAACTTTTCCTAATAAAAAAGTATATGCAGTAGGAAAAAGTGTTTCGAGATTTAAACTTTTTGGCGAACTTGATAAAATTGATGAAGAAAAATTAAATAATCCATTACTAATTGTTTTAGATCTTCCTAATATTTCCCGTATGGATGGTGTAAATATCAAAAAATATAAAGAAATTATTAAAATCGATCATCATCCTTTTGAAGATAAGATGGGAAATCTTGAAATAATTGATGTTACTGCTTGTAGTGCAAGTCAATTGATAATAGAACTTATTTTTGATACTAAATTAAAGCTTACAAAAGCTGTAGCTGAAAATTTATTTTTAGGTGTAGTATCAGATAGTGAACGCTTTTTATTTGATTATACGACTTCTAAGACATTTGAATTGATAAGTAAATTACTTAATAAAAGCAAAATTAATTTTATTCCTTTATATAAAAAATTATATATGCGACCAATTGAAGAGATTAGGTTTAAGGGCTATATCTCAGAACATTTGACGATAACAAAAAATAATTTTGCATATATTAAAATTCCCAAAACTGCTATAGAAGAATATAAGGTGGATACTGCTTGTGCTTCAAATATGATTAATGATTTTAATTATATTAAGGATATTTTAGTTTGGATTTTTATAACTTATGATGAAAAAAATGAATTATATAAAATTAACATGCGATCACGTGGACCAATAATAAATAAAATAGCTAATAAATATAATGGTGGTGGACATAGCTATGCATGTGGAGCTAGAATTAAAGATGAAAATGATGTTGATTCTCTAATTAAAGATTTAGATAATTTGTGCAAAGAATATAAGAGTGATTTAAATGAAAATAATAAAATATAAAAAAATAAAAGGTAATATTTATGAGGTGCTTTTTGACAATAATATAAAATATAATTTATATGACGATATTATTATAAATCATAATTTATTAGCTCAAAAAGATATAGATTCTAAATTGTTAGAAAAGATATTAAAGGAAAATGATGAACTTTCTAGCTATTATCTTGCTTTGAAATATATAAATATTAAAATGCGTTCAGAAAAAGAAATTAGGAATTATTTACAAAAAAAAGATTTTGTAAATAGTATTATTAATAAAACAATAATTTTATTAAGAAAAAATGGGTACATTAATGAAAATGTTTACACTAGTGCTTTTATTAATGATGCAATTAATTTAAGCTTGGATGGACCATGTAAAATTAAGAATAAATTGATGCAATTAGGAATTGATGAAAGCATTATTGATTTTTATTTAAAACAAATAGATAGTGAAATATGGGAGAAAAAAGTAGAAAAAATAATCTCGAAAAAAATTAAATCTAATCATAATCTTAGTATCAAAAGTTTAAAATTAAAAATAACTATTCATTTACAAAATAATGGCTATTCAAAAGAAATGTTTGTTGATTTATTAAATAATATAGAGTTGGAAAATGAAGAAGAAATTTTTATGAAAGAAGCAAACAAATTAAAAAATAAGTATGCCAACAAATTCGATAATAATAAATTAAAAATTTATTTAAAAAATAAACTATATTCAAAAGGTTTTAATTTAGATATAATTAATTCTTATATAAAAAAAATAGATTAATCTATTTTTTTTAATTTGTAATAATTAAAAGGTTTTTTGATTTTAATTAATATAAATTTTTTATAATTGATTTAATTTTCTAAGATTAATTTGTTTCATTTAATTTATTGGCTATTGCTTTCAACGATTATATATGAGAGTCTTTAATGTTTTGATTTCGTATTTTAATAGTTGAATCTTCAAGAAGAGAATTAGCTTTCAGTATAATATTTTTACCATGTTTGTTTTTAAGATTATCTATCACTTTGTTTAAATTATCTTTTTTAATTAACTTTTCTTCTATTTCGAATAGATTTAGTTGTATTCCATTTTTAGGCGTTAAAGAAGAAAAACTAATAGAAACTTTTCTTATAGGCAAATAATCATAATATTTATTAAATATGGACATACATGTTTTATATATTAAATTTATATCATCTGTAGGAGAATCTAGCTTAATATGATGAGCAAATTCACCAGCAAAAACTTTAGAATAATTAATTTTAAAAAAAATAGTTGATGTTAATTTTTTTTCTTTTCTTAATCTAATAAGTAATGTATCACACATTTCTTTTATGATTATAGGTATATTAGTTTCATCATAATCTTTAAACAGAACTTGACTATGACTTATTGATTTATTTTTGGGCTTTTCTTTATAATCGCTTATAACACTGAAATCAATGCCATTAGCATGATTCCATAATTCTTCACCCATAATTCCAAATTTATTTTTTAATTTAAATTTATCATAATGCGCTAAATCATAAATATTATAAATACCTATATTATTTAGTTTTTTTTCCATTTTACTACCGATTCCCCACATTTTTGATAAAGGATATATTTTCCAAAGTTTTTTTTCAATATCGCTATAATCCCATTTTGCAATATTATTTTTACAATGTTTTCCTTCAATATCCATAGCTACTTTAGCTAAAAGTATATTAGGTCCTATACCACAAGTTGCAGTAAGGCCAGTTTTTTTATATATTGTATCAAGAATTTCGCTAGCTATTTCTTTTTCACTTTTTTGATATAATTTTAAATAATTAGTTAAGTCTAAAAAAACTTCGTCAATAGAATAAATATGCATATCATCACTACTAATGTAATTTAAATATATATTTATAATTTCGCTACTTTTTTGTAGATATAGTTTCATTCTTGGTGGAGCAATAATGATATTTGGAATATTTTTAGGAAGTTCATACACTCGGCCTCTAGATTTTATACCAAATTGTTTTAAATAGGGACTGATAGCTAAAGTTATAGCACCGCCGCCTCGATTTGGGTCAGCTACAATTAAAGGAACTTTAAAAGGATCTAAGCCTCTTTCTATACATTCACATGAAGCAAAAAAACTTTTTAAATCAATACAAACAATTTTTCTATTAAAACAATTTTCCATACTCACCTCATAAAAAACAAATGTTCGCTAATATTATACAAAATAAATTTTGATTATACAAGTGCATAATTTTGATTATTTTGTTATAATTTAATTGGGAGCAGTTACTATGGATTTACGTAATATAAAATGGGGAAAGAAAAAATATCAACAATTTATTTCTTATTTAAAAAATTTAAAAGAAGATAATTATGCAATTTATCAAAAAAAATCAATAAGCACTAAATATGTTATTTTAGGTATTCGTTTGCCTAAAATAAGGCATATTGCAAAAGAAATTTTTATAGGAGACTATTCTTCTTTTTTAAAGTTCGCTCAAAATATTTATTATGAAGAAATATTGATAAAAGCATTAGTTATAGCGCAAATCGAAGATAAATTTTTGTTTAATAAATATATAAATGAACTCATTAGATATATCGATAATTGGGCAATATGCGATTCTTTTTGTAATAGTTTGAAAATAATTTCTCAAAATCCTAATTATTATTTTAATTATTTTAAAAAATATACAAAAAGCAAGAAAGAATATAAAGCTAGAATAGGTATAGTTATTATTTTGAATTTTTTTGTAAAAAAAGAGTATATAAATCAAATATTTTTAATTATAAATGATATTAATAATAAAAAATATTATGTAAGAATGGCTGTTGCTTGGCTATTGTGTGAATGTTTTATTGAATTCGAAAAAGAAACGTATAATTATTTATTAAATTCTAATTTAGATAAATTTACTTTTAATAAAACTATTAGTAAAATTAACGAATCTTTCCGTGTGCAAGACGATGTAAAAGAAAAAATTAAAAATTTACGTAAAAATGTAAAATAGTGGTGTAAATTTTACATTAAAGCATTTTCTTTTTTTATTTTAAAGATTATAATTATATTGAGAATAAAAAAGGAAGTGCGACTATGAATAGAAGAAAAAAAGTAATTATTTTATTTTTTTGTACAATTATTTTATTTATAGTTTCGTTTGCTGCTGGTTGTATTACTTTTTATAAAGCAGGATTAAAAAATTTTAAAGTTTTAGATGTAAAAACAACTAATAGTAATACTATTTTATATTTTGAAAATAATAAATTTGCAACAAAATATGATGTTATTGTTGAGAATGATAATAACGAAATAGTATATGAAAAAACAGTAAAAGAAAATAGTGTGAAATTAAATAATTTGCCAATTGCTTATGGTGAAAAAGTTAATGTTAGTGTCATTGCTTATAATAAAAAAGATGAAGCTAAAGCTAGTACTAATTCGTTAGATATGGTTTGGAATGAACCAACTTTTAGTAAAAATAATAGCTACTATGTAGCTGAAAATAATGATTATAATTTAAATATTGATGGAAATATTACTAATAGTAATTATTATTTAAATATTTTATATGAAGGAGAAAGTATTTATAATAATAAAATAGTAGGAAATAGCAATGTCGTTCCATATGAAAGCTTAAAACAATATTCTGGACGTTTAAAAGCAGAAATCTTAAAAGATAATAAAGTATGTGTGGATAGTTATAATTTTTATGTAAATACTGTGGCAATAGGATATGTAAAGATTGATGAACCTATTGACAGTACGACATATAGTTGGGATGATATAAATTTTAAATTTTCCGGTGGCTTTGGAGCTAACAGATTTATTTTAAATATTTATAAAAATAATAAATTAATTAATTCATTGGAATTAAAAGATAAAGAAACAAAACTATCTACTGAATTATTTGAACAAAATACCGAATACAAACTAGAATTAGTTGCTTCATATAATGATTATGAAGAAATTTCAAAGACAGATAGTGTTATTATTAGAACAGGAACAAAAATAAAAGTAAACCAAGTCTATACAACATTAGATTTTAGAGATTTGAAACCTGGTAGTTATTTGCCATTAGAAAGTAAAACTAGCAGTGCAAAAATATTATATACTACAAATGGTAAAGATCCTCTCCATTATGGTACCGAATATACTTCACCAATACCTATAACAGAAGATGTAACTATTAAAGCAATTGCAATTAAAAATAACATGCAAAATAGTGAAGTTAGTACTTTTAAAGTTAAATTAGGAAATAAAGCTCCGGTAGTATATGTATCGCCTTCAAAGCAAGATTATAATAAAGGTATTAAAGGTTCAGGTTATACTACCGAAAAAGAAATGATGAATAAATTAGCTGATTTATTAATCCCTAAACTTGAAAATGATGGAATTAAAGTAATTAGAAACAATCCTGATGGAGATATAAAGTCATGGACGGCAGAAAGCAGAAAAGCAAATGCGGATTTACATTTAGCACTTCATTCTAATGGTAGTGTAAACCATGATAAAAGTGGAGTTTCAATATATGTAGAAGATAAAGATTCTTTAGGATTTTCTGCGGCTAGTTTAATATATAAAAATTTATATGAAATTTATCCATACAAAGATGCTAAAAGAGATTATGGTGTAGTTTTTGCTAATGGTTCTTTAGCTGAAGTTCATCCAAATAATGTTCCTGTTAGTGTTTTATTAGAAGTTGCATTTCATGATGACATGAATGATGCTTTATGGATGGTTAATAATCTTGAATCTATTGCTTCAAATATAGCAAAGTCTGTTGCTCAATATTTTCAAATTTAAAAAATTGCCTTTTGGTAATTTTTTTAATTTTCTTTATTATAAAGTGTTATAATAAAAATGGTTGGAGTGGTAGTATGAAAAGAACTAAGCACTTATCATTTATATTAATAATAATTATTTTATTATCACTTTTATTTTGTATAAAATTAAGTATAAAAAAATATAAAGATAATTATATATTCGACTATAAATATGAGGAAATTAAACTTAAACAAATAGAAATAAAATTTCCATATTTTAATTATCGAAAGTTAGATAAAAAAATAAAAAATATTATTACTAAACAATTTGCTGATGTAAAAGGTAAAGTAGTAACAAAAACAGCAATAATTAATAATAAATATTTAAGTTTATTATTCAAAGTTGAAGAAGAAAATCAGCCAATAGATTATCAAAGCTATTTATTCGATTTAAATAATGCACAACGTATTCCCATAAATAAAATTATTAAAAAAAATAAATATAAAAAATTCGAAGAAATAATAATTAAAAATCTATATACAAAATACCCTAAGTTTATTGTTGATGGTATTTCTAATTCTAAAAAAGGTAAAAGAAGTTTTCTAGTAAAAGAAAATGAAATTGAATTTTATTATACAGGTTATGAAATAAATCCAGCTGTTGTAGAAGAAATATATTTAAAAATAAATTTTAATGATTTACAAGAAGTTTTAAATTTTGATTTTAAGCCGGATAAAAATTATCAAAACGAGAACATTTATAGAATAGATAATAATAAAAAGTTAGTAGTATTTGGTTTTGATGATGGGCCAAGTAAGAACTCTACACCTCAAATGCTTGATGTTTTAAAAGCTAATCATGTGCATGCTACCTTTTTTATGGTAGGTTATCGTATGCAAAATAATCCAGATATTGTTAAAAGAGCTTTTGATGAGGGAAATGATGTTGCTAGCCATAGTTATTCGCATTTAAATTTAACAAAATTATCTATTGATGATTTAAATTTTCAAATTAATCAGACAAATGCAATTTTTAAATCTATTACAGGTAATGATATAAAATATGTAAGACCGCCTTATGGCAATGTGAATTCGTTTGTTAAAGATAATGTTAATTTCCCATTTATAACATGGAATATCGACCCAAGAGATTGGGAAAAAAGAGATGCTATACAAATTTCTAATTATATTTTGGAAAATGTATTTGATGGTAGTTTCTTTGTTATGCATGATATTTACGATTCTACTGTTGAGGCGATGAAAATAGTACTTCCTGAACTATATGCGAGAGGATATCAAGTTGTTTCATTTGAAGAGGCGTTAACAATTACAAATAAAGAAATTTTACCTCATAATGTTTATAAAAATTTTAAATAAGAATAATTTATGATATAATTAAGAAGATGTAGAGGTGGTAAAAAAATGGATATTTTTATGCCTGATATTTATCAAAAAAATATCTATGATATAAATTATAAAAAATTAAAAAAAGCTGGTATTAAATGTCTACTTTTTGATTTAGATAATACAATTGCGCCTATTAGTTTAAAAGTGCCAAATCGTAAAATTAGGGATTTAATGGCCGAACTTGTTGATATGGGTTTTACTATTATTATTATGAGCAATAGTGGAAAAGCAAGGGTCGAACCATATAAAGATCATTTAAATATTGATGCTTCTTTTTTATCTAAAAAACCTTTAAAAAGAAAATATCAAAAAATTCAAAAAATTTATGGTTTTAAAGATACTGAAATAGCAGCGATTGGGGATCAACTTTTAACCGATATTTTAGGAGCCAATAGAATGGGATTTACTAGTATTTTAGTAAACCCAATTAGTTGTAATGAGTTTTCTATCGCAAAAATAACTAGAGCATTAGAAAAACAGATATATAAGAAATTATTAAAAAAAGGCCTTTTAAAAAAGGGAGTTTATTATGATTAAAAGGTGCACTGGTTGCGGAGTTATTTTACAAAGTGATAAAAAAGATGAAAAAGGATATGTAAAAAAAGAATTAATTGATACAGCTTTATTATGTGAAAGATGTTTTCGTTTAAAAAATTATAATGAAATGAATTTAGATAAACTAGATTACAATAATGATGAAATATTAGAAGTTATTAATAAAAAATCATATCACACTTTTTTTATAATTGATTTTTTTCATTTATCAAAAAAATATATTGATACATATAAAAAAATTAAAACTAATAAAACACTAATAATAAGTAAATCTGATTTAATATTTAATAGTTTAAATAAAGAAAAAATAAAAAAAAATATTGCCGAATGTTATGATATTAATGAAGAAATAATTTTTGTAAGTATTAAAAATAATGCAAGTCTAGATTTTTTAAAAATGAAAATTAATAAATATAAAAAAGTTTTTTTTGCTGGGTACACGAATGAAGGAAAAAGTAGTTTGTTAAATGTTTTAACTGATAATAATATTTTAACAAGTATAATGCCTAATACTACCCTTGATTTCATTGAAGTAAAATCTGATAATTGTATAATTGTTGATAGCCCAGGTTTTATTGATGATAATAATTATACGCTAAATAATTTAAAAAAAATATATGGAAAAAAATATATTAAACCAATTGTTTTTCCTATAAACAAACCATGTCAATTTGAAATAGAAAATATATTATCTTTCGCATATATTGGCGAAAATAAAAATAGTTTTATTTTTTATATTAACAATGATCTTTCAATAAAAAAAAGTTATAAAAATATTAGTGATTACAACCAAATTATAAATATTAAAGCCAATAGTGATTTAGTAATTAAAGGTATCGGTTTTATTAATATAAAAAAAGATTGTATATTAAATGTCCTTAATCCCGATTTAATCGAAGTCAGAAAATCATTAATAAATAATTAATTATAATTAGAAAAGAAGTGAAATAATGAACAAAATACATATAATGGATGAAATACTAGCTAATAAAATCGCAGCTGGTGAAGTAGTAGAAAAATGTTTTTCAGTTGTTAAAGAGTTAGTGGAAAATAGTATTGATGCAAAAGCATCAGAAATAATAATTGATTTAGTTGATTCTGGCATTAAAGAAATAAAAGTAACTGATAATGGTATTGGAATGAGTAAAGAAGATGCAAAAAATGCTTTTCTTCGTCATGCTACAAGTAAGATTCGAAAAGATGATGATTTATTTTTTATTAATACATTAGGATTTAGGGGAGAAGCTTTACCTTCCATAGCAAGTGTTTCTGATGTTACTTTAAAAACTAGTGAGGGTGATGTTGGAACATTAATTAATATTAAAGGTGGACAAATTTTAAAATATGAAAATAGTGATGCAAGAGTTGGAACTAGTGTAAGTGTTAAAAATATTTTTTATAATACGCCAGCTCGTTTAAAATTTTTAAAAAGTGAAAGTAGTGAGCTTGCGAGTATTGTTTTATTTATCGAAAAATTGGCATTGTCGTATCCAAATATTAAATTTACATTATCAAATAATGCTAAAATTATCGTCAAAACTTCTGGTAGTTCAAATTTGCTTAAAACTATTCATGAAATATATGGTGCTTCTATTTCAAGTAAAATGATTAAAGTAAATGCTAGCAATGAAGATTATGAAGTTAGTGGTTATATTTGTAAGCCAGAAATATTAAAGAATAATAAAAATCATTTTAATACTTTTGTAAATGGAAGAATAATTAGAAATAGTGATTTAAACAGAATAATAAATGATGCTTATTATACATATAAACCAGCTACTAAATATCCAATAGTTGTATTGAATATATATACTGATCCTACATTAATTGATGTTAATATTCATCCTACAAAACAAGATATTAAATTTAGTAAAATCAAATCGCTAGAAGATATTGTTACAACTACTATTAAAAATGCATTATATCAAAATGAATTAATACCTACAATGGAAAAGATTAATAGTAATACTGATGAAAAATTAAATATAAATCCTATTGAATATCAAATAAATTCTGATTTGGAAAGTCAAATTAATTTAAAAGAAGATCAAATTGAATTCGATTTTAATAATATTTTAGAAGATAAAGTTGTAAGTAAAAATGAAAAAATTAAAAAATTAAAATTTTATCCAGCTGGTTTAGTATTTGGAACATACATAATAGCTCAAAATGAAGATGGCATGTATTTAATTGATCAACATGCCGCTCAAGAGAGAATTAATTATGAAAAATATTTGAACGCTTTGAAAAGTGAAAGTGTAAAAACTATTCCTACAATGTTTCCTATTAATATAGAAATGAATCCAAGCGATTATTTGATAATTAAAAATAATTTAAGTATTTTAGAAAATATTGGTTTTAAAATTGAAGAATTTGGAATAAATACTTTTACTATAAAAGAACATCCCACTTGGCTTTTACAAGGTTATGAAACTGAGCAAATACAAAAAATTATTGATATTTTAGTAGTAATGGAAAAAGACTTTGATATTGTGAAGTTTAATGAAAAAGTTGCTATAACTTTAGCTTGTAAAATGAGTATAAAAGGTAATACAGCTATAAGTATTCCAGAAATGGAAGAGTTATTGGATGAGCTTGTTGAAACAGATAACCCATATAATTGTCCTCATGGAAGGCCTACTATTATTACTTTTACAAAATATGAATTAGAAAAAATGTTTAAAAGGGCGATGGATTAATGATAGTTGTTATATGTGGTCCAACTGGAGTTGGTAAAACTAAATTATCTATTGACCTTGCTAAAAAATATAATGCAATTGTTATAAACGCTGATTCAACGCAAGTTTATCAGGATCTAAACATTGGTACTGCTAAAATTACCGAAGAAGAAAAAGAAAATATTCCTCATTATTTATTTGATATTAAAAATATTAATGAAGAATATTCCATTTATGAATATCAAAAAGATGTACGAAGAATAATTGAAGAAAATAAAGATAAAAATATTATAATTGTTGGTGGCTCAGGATTATATATTAAGGCCGCACTATATGATTATAAATTCCAAAATGATAATACAACTAATAATTATGAAAATTATTCTAATGATGAATTGTTTGCTATGGTTTTAAAAAAATATCCAAATAGTAATGTTCATAAAAATAATAGAATAAGACTTATTAGGTATTTAAATAAAAAAGATGATGTATTACATAAATCTCCATTATTATATAAAGATGCAATTTTTATCGGTTTAACAACAGATAGAGAAAATTTATATAAAATTATTAATAAAAGAACTGATGAAATGATTAATAATGGTTTAATTGAAGAAGTAAGACAACTAAAAAATAAAAATAAATATTCTAAAGTATTAAATACAGCTATTGGCTACAAAGAAATTATAAAATATTTAAATAAAGAAATTTTTTTGGATGAGGCGATAGAATTAATTAAAAAGAATAGTAGACATTATGCTAAAAGACAATATACTTGGTTTAATAACCAAATGGATGTAAAATGGTTTAATACTAATTATCAAAATTTTAATGAAACTATCTGTGAAGTAATAAAATATATTGAAGCAAATAAAAAGAATTAATTTATTTTAATTCTTGATATACTAAAGTGTCAAAATCATGATTATTAATATCTTGATTTTTTAATTGTTCAGTAGTTATTAAAAAATAATTATATATTAAATGATCTTCATTATCATTTCCTACAGGATCGTCCCATGTTAAATCTAAATTTAACCATTGATTGTTTAAATAAACGGCATTCCAAACATGAGATTTGCTGGCTACTTTAAAATTCTTAATATTAAATTTAGATAAAAATATTTCCATTGCATCGGAGTAGCCACCACATATTCCATAGCCTTGAATAAGTGGACCATAAGCAATATTTGATTCATAATTACTATTTCCTGTATCATTTTTTAAAATATCATATTTAGTATGATTTATTATATAATCATGAATAGTTTTTATTTTATCTTCATCACTCATATCATCTGAAATGGTTTCTTCAATTATTGTATCTACCATTTTATTGATTTCGTTAATTTGTTTTTTTGAATATAACTTAGTTATTTTTAAGGTGATTTCACCAGAGTTATCATAAATAGTTTTAATATTTTTAAAACTATTAAATGGGTGAACAAAATTATTAATATTTGTTAAAAGAATATTATTTTCAGAAATACTTTTAATATCATTTAAACAATCACTATATTCTTTAGGACAATAAAATGTAAAACTATCCCATCCGTTATTTAAAGCAGAATATATTATATTTAATAAATCTTGATAACTATAGGGGACAAAATCTTTTTCAATATTGACATAAGAAAAGGAATAATCTTTGGTATACTCATTATCTCGTTCAATTACTAACTTAGGTTTACTTTCTAGAATATTAGCAAAAGTTTCTGTAATAGTATTTATGTTAAAATAAACCAATAATAATACAATTATAGCAATCATTGGAACGAAATATTTTTTCATATGATTTCACCTAAAATAATTGTAGCAAAAAAAAAGAAGTAATACAAATAATTACTTCATGTTTTTAACTTTTTGACTTAATCTTGACTTTTGACGACTAGCAGTATTTTTGCTAACTAAATTTTTAGCAACTGCTTTATCTATGTTTTTGCAAACAGATTTTAAAACAGTATTAGCATTTTCTTTATTACCAGCATCTATAGCTTTTTCACATTTTTTAATTGAATTTTTTACTTTTGCTTTATATTCATGATTTTTTGGTGTTTTCTTTATTGTTTGTTTAATGTCTTTTTTTGCACTTTTGATATTTGCCATAGTTCACCTCCACGTTTTACATATTAAATTCTATCAAACTTCTTATTTAAAATCAATCAAAATTTAATATTAATATATAACACATAAAATAATATGTAAATATTTAATATTTTATTTATTATAAGTTTTTTGACAATAAAAATAAATTATGTTAATATTTGGTTAGTAAATCGTTGATTTAGATTAGTAAATATTAGGAAGTTTATAGAAAGTAACTGGTTGATGGAAAGTTATAACGAAATAATATTGAATGGACTAATGAGAGCCTTTCTGAATTTAGTAGGGAAGGACGGCAAAAACCGTTAAAATTTTATAACCTAAAACTAGGTGGCTATTTACTCTTATCCTAATTGGATAAGATTTTTTTAAAGAAAGGATAGAATTATGAAAAATATAATATTAACTGCTGATCGTCCGACTGGTAAATTGCATGTTGGACATTATGTTGGTTCTTTAAGAGAAAGATTAAGATTACAAAATGAAGGAGATTACGATAAATTATTTGTAATGATAGCTGATGCTCAGGCATTAACAGATAATGCTGGAAATCCTGTAAAAGTTAGAAATAATATCATAGAAGTAATGTTAGATTACTTAGCAGTTGGCTTAGATCCAAATAAAACGATTTTTTTTATTCAATCAGATATTAAAGCTTTGTCTGAACTTACGATGTATTATATGAATTTAGTTACTTTACCAAGACTTCTTCGTAATCCTACAGTTAAAGCTGAAACAAAATTGCGTGGTTTTGATCACGAAAAGGGACTGCCGGTTGGCTTTGCTACATATCCAATTAGTCAAGCAGCTGATATAACAGCTTTTAAAGCTAATATTGTTCCAGTTGGTGAAGACCAACTTCCAATGATTGAACAAGCAAGAGAAATAGTAAAAAGTTTTAATAATCTTTATGCTGAAACTTTAGTATTGCCAGAAGCATTATTGCCTACTAATAAAGCTTGTTTACGTCTCCCAGGAACCGATGGAAAAAATAAAATGAGTAAATCACTTGGTAATTGCATTTATTTATCTGATGAAAAAGAAGTTGTCGCAGAGAAAATTAAAAATATGTATACGGATCCAACACACATAAAAATAAGTGATCCTGGGCATATAGAAGGAAATGTGGTATTTACTTATTTAGATGCTTTCTGTAAAGATGAGCATTTTAAAAAATATTTAAATGAATATAAAAATTTAGATGAATTAAAAGAACATTATAAGCTAGGTGGACTTGGTGATATGAAAATCAAGAAATTTTTAAATCAAGTATTAGAAGAGATACTCTTTCCAATAAGAGAAAAAAGAAAAGAATATGCTAAGAATATTCCTTATATATTAGATATCCTTAGAAAAGGAAATAAGATAGCTAATGAAGCAGCTGATAAAACATTAAAAGAAGTAAAAAATGCTATGGGTATATCATATTTTGATGATCAATTTTTAAATGAACAAAAAGAAAAATATGAAAACTAAAATTGAAAAACTAAATAATCAAGGAGAAGGTATTTGCTATATTAATAATAAAATCACTTTTATAAAAAATACTTTACCTAATGAAATTATTGAAATAAAAAATTTAAAACAATATTCAAAATATAATATTGCTAGTTTAAAAAGAATAATTGACAAAAGCCCATTAAGAATTGAAAGCCCATGTCCATATTTTAATGAATGTGGTGGCTGTGATTTACAACAATTAAATTATAATGATACATTAAATTTTAAAGTTAACAAAATAAAAGAACTTTTTTATAAATATGCACATATAAATGATTTAAAAATAGAGGTAGTTAAGAATAAGAATGATTTTTATTATCGTAATAAAATAGTTTTAAAAATTATAAATGGTAAAATAGGATATTTTAAATCAAGAACTCAAGAAATTGTAGAAATAAAAAAATGTATTATAGCTAAAAAATCAATAAATAAAATAATTTCACATATTAAATGCTTAAATATAATGAATGGTGAAATTACAATTCGATCAAATTATAAGGATCAAATAATAATAAATATAAAAAGTAAAGATGAAATTAATTTTAATTTGTTAAAGAACATTAAGAATATAATTGGAATTGTTTTGAATGATAAACTTGTATATGGACATGACTTTTTTTTAGAACAAATTGATAATTACTTATTTAAGGTAAGTTATAATTCATTTTTTCAAGTAAATAATTTTACTAATGAAAAAATTTTTGAAATATTAAAAGAATTGCTTTCTAATAATCAAAAAGTTCTTGATTTATATTGTGGAGTTGGAACATTAAGTATAGTAGCAAGCAAATTGGACAATGAAGTTTATGGTATAGAAATCAACGAAAATGCGATTGAAAATGCTAAATATAATAATATTATTAATAATTCAAATGTTAATTTTACTAATGGAAATGTTAGCGATATAATTAATAAATTAAATATCCAATTCGATTGTATTATAGTCGATCCACCAAGAGGAGGATTAAACAAAAAAACTATCGATTATTTAAGTTTATTAAAAGCTCGTAATATAATATATATTTCTTGTAATCCTTTAACACTTAGTAGAGATATTAGTGTGTTAAAAAATAATTATGATATTATAAAATATTATTTAATAGATACTTTTTCATATACTAATCATATCGAGAGTATAGTATTACTTAAATTTAAACAAATTGATTAATTTTAATTTTACAATTATATAAAATTTGCTATAATTATAATTAGGATGAAGGTGATTTAATGAAAAATTTTTTTAGTAATTTTTTAGCTACTATTTTAATAATTGTATTTGTCATAAATAGTTTTATTTTGGTTTTTTTAATTAATTCAAAGGATATTTTGACAAAAACGAATATTTCTAATATTGCTAAAGAACTTGATATTTCTGAAATTGAACTAGAAGGAGATTATTCAATTTCTAACTATTACGTTAGAAATATTGATTCTGTTATGGAAAAAGATGTTATTAATGCACTTATTAATGACGAAAAAGCTAATGAAATTATTTCTTCTAAAGTAGGAGAAATTATTGATTATGCAATAAATGGTGGTTCGATTCCTCAAATTAGTGAAGCAGAAATAAATTCTATAATTGATTATGATAAGGTAGAAAAAGAATTAAATATTGTTTTGTCTGAAGAACAAAAAGAAGAAATAGAAAATTATATAAACAATTCAACAAATAATATTAATGAAGAATTAAGAGCTGAACTTGATACAAATTATAAAGATAATTATGATGATTTTGAATTGATTAGGTTTATTTTTTCCAATAAATTTAAAATAGTTATTATAGCAATAGAAATAGTAATAGTTTTACTTCTAGCGTTATGTATTCATAAAATACGCAAATTATTTTTATGGTTAGGAATACCTACAACTATAATGGGATTCATTTTTACAGTAATAGGTTTATGGCCAATTTCAATTTCTAATATTATTAATTCAACATTGAAGACAGATTATAATAAATTTATTGAATATATTTCTAAAAATGTTTTTGGTCATTTCTTAATCGACGGAATTGTTATTTTAATATTTGGAATAGTTCTTATTATAGTGTCATCAATTTTATATAAGAAACATTCTAAAAACAAAATAGAAAATTAGAGAAATCTAATTTTTTTTATTTGTTTTTCATATAATTATATTGGTGATAAAATGCGTAAACCTATTATTGGGATAGTTAGTTGTTTAAATGATGAAAATAAAAAATCTCCTTTTTCTAAACGATACTATGTTTTAAATAATTACTCAAAGATAATTGAAAAAGTAGGAGGAATACCTATTGGCATCCTTTTTAATGATGAGAAAAATATTAAAAAATCTTTAGATTTATGTGATGGTTTTTTAATTCCCGGTGGGAGTAATATTTTAGATTCTTATTATGAAATAATTAATTTTGCCATCAAAAATAAAATCCCATTATTAGGTATTTGTATGGGAATGCAAGCAATCGCAAATTTTTCTGTTCCAGAAAAAAATAAAAATCTTATATTAGTAAAGAACCATTATGATGATATAAATGATTTTGACCAAAAGAATAAGTTGACACATGATATTAGAATTAACAAAGATAGTATTTTATACCATATATTAAAAAAAGATATAATAAAAGTTAATTCAATACATAAATATAAAGTTAAAGGAGTTGCATATCCTTTTAAAATATCGGCATTAGCTAATGATGGAGTTATAGAAGCAGTAGAATATACATATAAAAATAATTTTATATTAGGAGTACAATGGCATCCAGAATTAATGCCTTCAATGTTTAATTTATTTAAATTTTTTATTAATAGGTGTAAAAAATAAATTATTTTATATAGCTATATATGATATAATCTTCTTGAGGTGTTAAAATGAAAAAAGCTATATTAGTTGACGGAAATAATTTATTATTTAGAAGTTATTATGCTACTGCCTATTCGGGTGGGTTTATGCAAAATTCCAAAGGATTTCCTACCAATGCAATTTATGGCTTTATTTCAATGTTAAATAAAATAGTTGAAGAAGAAAATCCTGAATACATGGCTGTCGCTTTTGATATTGGCAAGAATTTTCGCCATGAAATGTATACTGACTATAAAGCGGGCAGAACTAAAATGCCGGATGAATTACGCTTACAATTTCCTGTGGCAAAAAAAATTGTTGAAGCAATGGGGTATGTAGTTTTAGAAAAAGAAGGCTATGAGGCAGATGATATAATAGGCACATTGGTTAAAATGGCTGCTCAAGATCAAGATTTTAATGCTACAATAGTGTCTTCTGATAAAGATCTTTTACAATTAATTAATTTTGAAACAGATGTTAAATTATTAAAAAAAGAGGGATTTATAAGATATAATGAAGAGACATTTAAAAATGATTATAAAATCGATCCAATCAATATAATAGATTTTAAAGCATTAGCAGGCGATAAATCAGATAATATTCCGGGTGTTAAGGGTATCGGAGAAAAGACTGCTTTAAAATATTTAGAAGAATATAAAACAATAGAAAAACTTTATGAAAATATAGATAACATAAAAGGTAGTACGCATGATAAGTTGTTAGTTGATAAAGAAAATGCTTTTTTTAGTAAAAAACTAGCAACAATTTATTGTGATGTACCATTAAATATTTCATTAGATGATATTAAAATAAAGAAAAAAAATATAGAATCATTAATTCATATTTATGAAGAATTAGAATTTTATTCGCATTTAAAAAAATTAAAAGGTAATAATATAGTTATTGATACTAATTATAAAATAATAAATGATATAAATGATTTTAATATTTGCTCCCCTTGTTCATTTTATATTGAATGTAATAAGCTAAACTATCATGATGCAAATGTAGTTGGTTGTGCTTTTACTGATAAAAATAATACATATTTTATCGATGATAAACTTTTAAAAGATGCTTTTTTGAAAGTAAAAGAATATGAATTATATACATATGATTACAAAAAGAGTATTAATCTACTTAAAAAGTATAATATAGAATTAAAAAATGTTACATATGATCTTATGATCGTCGCTTATTTGCTTGAACTTACCAATAAAGATGATATTGCTTATTTAATGAATCCATTAGGATACGAAGTCGAATTTTATGAGAAATTATTAAAAAATAAATTTGATAATATTATGGAAAATCAAAATTGTATTTCTTTAAAATCAAAATTTATTTTTGATACAAAGGAGGAATATCTTAAAAAATTAGCATCAGAGAATATGTTAGAACTTTATAATACTATAGAACATCCTTTAATTCCTATTTTAGCGCAAATGGAAATAGATGGGGTAAAAGTAGATGCAAAAATACTTTCTGATGTCGGGGATGATATTAGAGTTAAAGTAGATATTTTGGCTAATGAAATATATAAAATGGCTGGTACTGAATTTAATATAAGTAGTTTTAGGCAATTAGGGCATGTATTATTCGATATTATGAAGTTACCTTATAATAAGAAAAAAGTTAATAACTATAAAACAGATGCTAAAACTTTAAATAAATTAATTAATGTTCACCCTATAATATCAAAAATTTTAGAATATAGAAATATTTTGAAGTTGCTTAATACCTATGTTGATTCATTGCCTAATCATATTGCATCAGATGGTAGAATCCATACGATTTATAAACAAAATTTAACTAGAACAGGTAGGCTTTCTTCTATTGAACCTAATTTACAAAATTTACCAATTAGAGATGAAATCGGAAGAAAAATAAGAAAATCTTTTATTCCGAGCAATGATATTTTTATAAGTTCTGACTATTCTCAAATTGAGTTAAGAATTTTAGCTCACTTTACTAATTCTAAAGAATTAATTGAAGCCTTTAATAACGATGAAGATATACATACTAAGGTAGCAAGCGATATATTTGATGTTGATAAACAAGCGGTTACTAAAAAAATGCGTCGAACAGCAAAAGCTGTAATTTTTGGTATTGTCTATGGAATTAGTGGTTTTGGGCTAGGAGAAAATTTAGATATTTCTTTTGTAGAAGCAAAAAAATTTATTGATAAGTATTTACAACTTTATCCGGGAATAAAAAATTATATGGATAATGAAGTGGAAAAAGCTAAAAAAGATGGATATGTTGTTACTTTATTTAACCGAAAAAGAATTATAGATGAATTAAAAAATCCAAATTATATGATTCGAAGTATGGGGGAAAGAATGGCGTTAAATACACCAATTCAAGGCACCGGTGCTGATATTTTGAAAATGGCTATGATAAAAATAAATAATGAATTTAAAAAAAACAATTTGCAAAGTAAAATGATTTTACAAATTCATGATGAGCTAATTTTTGATTGTCTAGATAGTGAAAAAGAATTGGTTTATAAAATAGTAAGAAATGTTATGGAAAATGTTTGTGATTTAAAAGTGCCTTTAAAAGTTGAAATTGATGATGGCAGAGATTTATACGAAGTAAAATAGTACTAGAAAAGAGGAATAAAATGCCAGAAATAGCAGAAGTTGAAACAGTAAGAAGAGTTTTAAAAAAACAAATTTTAAATAAGAAAATCGTTAAAGTAGATATCCTATATGATAAAATAATAGAATCTGATATAAATTTTTTTAAAAATAATATTATTAATGAAGAGTTTATTGATATAAAAAGAACAGGTAAATGGTTAATTTTTGAAACAAATAATTATTATTTGTTATCACATTTGCGAATGGAAGGTAAATATTTTATAAAAAAAATGGATGAGCCGATTGCTAAACATGAACATATTATATTTACTTTTGAAGATAATATTACTTTAAGATATCATGATACTCGTAAATTTGGGAAAATGATTTTTATTTTAAAAAAAGATTTGAATAAGTTAGAAAAAATAAAAAAACTGGGGATTGAACCAATTTCTAATGACTTGACTATTAATTATTTAAAAGATAAATTAAAAAACAAAAAAGCCCCTATGAAAAGTTTATTGCTTGATCAAACAATAATAAATGGCTTAGGGAATATTTATGCTGATGAAGTATTATTTCGAGCCAAAATACATCCTTTAAAAAAAGGTGAAAATTTAACTGATTTGGATATTAAAAATCTTATATCATCATCTAAGGCAATTATAAAACGAGCAATAGAACTTGGTGGAACAACGATTAAAAGTTATACTTCTAGTTTAGGTGTTACAGGAAGATTTCAGCAAGAACTACAAGTTCATAAAAGAGAAGGAGAATCTTGTTTTAATTGTAATGAAAAAATAATTCGTATAAAAGTAGGAGGAAGAAGTACCTATTTTTGCCCAAATTGTCAAAAAATGTAATTGACAAGAATATAATTTTTTGCTAGAATAACACCTACTAAAAAAGGAGGTATTTATGAATATAGAAGTCGAATGTTATGGTGTTGAAACTATCAAAAAATATAAAGTAAAACGAAAAATCCCATTAATTGGAGCTAAAATAGTTAATGTTCAATTTGTTAATAAAAGATATATAAATTTGCCTTATTCTTCAGATTTAATTCAGACGTTAAATACTAAAATGGATGAGCAAATGCGAAAATATATTGAATTAAGTAGTGGACAATATAATACTACTTTGACAAAATATAAATTATTTTTAGAATATAGAGAATTATTAAGTAATTTGAAAAAGAATAAAAAACGTTATCATAGAGCTGGTATCGTTATATCTAAAAATATTTCTTATAATAATATTGATGAAATTAGCTTGAGCGATTTGTCACAATTAATAGAAGCTATAAAAACATTTGAAATTCAAGAATCATATTTAATGTCACGCTCTTTAACGGCAAATGATACTAATATAGATTCAAATCGTGAAAATGTTATGCAATTTGTAAAAAATTTAAAATAAAAAATCTCACTTAATTAAGTGAGATTTTTTATTATGATTTATTATCTGTTATAGAATTCAACAATTAATGATTCATTTATTTCTTGATTTAATTCACTACGATCTGGAAGTCTAACAAATGTTCCTTCCATTTTCTTTTGATCAAAGTTTACAAAAGCGACACGATTAGAAATAGATTCTAATGCAATTTTTATAGCTGGGTGGTCTAAAGAACTTTCTTTAACACCAATTATATCTCCAACCTTTACTTGATATGAAGGTATATCAACTTTTTTACCATTAACTACAATATGTCCATGATTAACTAATTGACGAGCGCCACGTCTAGTAGTTGCAAGACCTAGTCTATAAACTAAATTGTCTAGTCTACTTTCAAGAAGCTTAAGTAAATTTTCACCAGCAATACCATGCATTTTAGAAGCACGTTCGAATACTTTTTTAAATTGTTTTTCATTAAGACCATACATTATTCTAACTTTTTGTTTTTCCATTAATTGAATACCATATTCACTAGGTTTACGTCTTCTATCTTGACCATGAGCACCTGGTCCATAAGGACGTCGAGCTAAATCTTTGCCATTTTCAAGAGTAGAAAAACCTAAACGACGAGATGGTTTAAATGCAGGTCCAGTGTATCTTGCCATAAAATATCTCCTTTCCTTAATATTGCGATAAATAGGATTTGCATATTTTTTTTAATAGGGAGTTTATATTATTATTTTCATTAAGGCAGTCTTAATTACTAATAACCAAAAGTTATAAACACATTACTAAAAATATTTATGCACTGCCATATGTACGCAGTTAAAATAATATCAAAAATATCTCTTGTTGTCAATTTATTATATATAAATATATGCATATTTATAAAAAAAAATAATTTTATTTATATTTGTCGAAATATATGATAAAATAACACTAAGATAGGAGTGAAAACAATGAGTAAAGCAACGTTTATTTTGATAAGCATTTCTTATTATATATTTTCGGTTACAATAATTATCATTGTTTTGAGCTTAATTAAAAATCATTACAAAAAAAAATATCAAAATGAACTTAATGAACTTGAGAGAAATAAAAATTTGATAATATCAGCATCAATATTATCAGAATTAAATAAAGTAGAAACACTAATTAATAATGATGAACTAAAAACAACATATGATAACTGGCAAGAAAGATTTAAAAAAATTAAGGATGAAGAGGTTCCACAAATTACTGATAAGTTAATCGAAATTGAAGATTTATTTCATGAACAAAAATATAAAAAATTAGATGAAAAAATATCAAAGATAGAATTAGAAATTTATAATGTTAAAACGCATGCAAATTTTTTGCTAAATGAAATAAAAGAACTTACACAAAGTGAAGAAAAAAATAGAGAAATAGTCACTAAATTAAAAACAAAATATCGAGAGATTTTAACCAAATATAATAAAAATAAAGTTGATTATAAAGAAGTATCATCACCTTTAGAATTGCAATTTGAAAATGTTGACAAACTTTTTAGTGCTTTTGAAATAGCGATGGAAAATTCTTCTTTTACAGAAATCGGGAAAATAGTTAAAGCTTTAGATGATACGATTGGTAATTTAGAAATCATAGTTGATGAAGCTCCTACAATAATTATTTTGGGGAAAAATTTAATCCCTAAAAAAATGAAGGATATAGAAGCTATCGAGAAGAAATTGACTAAAGATGGATATTTACTTGATTATTTAAATATTTCTTATAATATTAAAGAATCTAATAAAAAAATATCAGATATTTTTGCTAAATTAAATGTTTTAAATGTAGAAGATTCAATATTTGAACTTCGAACAATGTTAAATTATTTTGATTCTTTGTATAATGATTTTGATAAAGAAAAAATATCACGAAAATTATTTGAAGAACTTTCTAGAACATTAGGAGTACGTATTACAAAGCTTCTTAAAACAGCTAAAGGATTAGTTAAGTCGATAAATGAATTAAGATATAGTTATGACTTAACAAATGAAGATGTAACAATTATAACAAATATTAATAAAGAAATAGAATCTGCACAAAAAGATTATGATATAATTATTAATTCATATAGATCTAAGGCTTTTGCTTATAGTAAATTAGCTCGAGAATTAGAACATTTAAATGTCCAAGTTTCAAAAACAGAAGAAAAATTAGATATTTCTTTAAGAACATTAGGAAGTTTAAAAGAAGATGAATTGCGTGCTAGAGAACAATTAGATGAAATTAAAGCAATTTTGAAACAAGCTAAAGAAAAAATAAATAGTTATAATTTACCAGTAATTCCTAAAAATTATTATATTGAACTTTCAGAAGCTAATGATGCAATTAAAGAAATGATTAAGGAATTAGAAAAACAACCTATATCAATTAAAATTTTAAATACTAGAGTAGATACTGCGAGGGATTTAGTTTTGAAATTATTTAATACAACTAATGAAATTGTTAAAACTGCCTATATGGCTGAAATGGCTATCGTATATGGTAATAGATATCGTCCTGTTAATAAGGAAATTGATTTTGGATTAACGAAAGCTGAAAATCTATTTTTTAAAGGAAATTTTAAATCATCTTTAGAAAACGCTATAACTTCAATTAATGTAGTAGAGCCAGGAATTTATAAAAGATTAATTGAATCATATGGGAAATAAATCACAACTTCTTGACCGGGGGGGGAATAATTTTATATAATCTTACTAGAAAGTAAGGTTTTTAAAATGGGTAAAAAA
>CANQYE010000005.1 GCA_947627995.1 uncultured Bacilli bacterium | reverse complement strand
CACTCCTAGTCTATTATGTTTTAATTATATCATATTGAATTAAAAAGTAAATATTTTTTTGGAAAAATAAAATTAAAATACTTATATTCACCTATCTATTTAATTTTGAATATAATACAAATGAAAATTAAAGGAGGTTTTTAAAACGAAAAAAATTGTGATAATATTTTTAATTATTTTACTAGCAGCTTTTATTGTTTTTTTAACTTATAATAAGATCAATAAATCAAATGATGAAAATTTAAAAACAATTAAAGTTGCAGAAGTAACTCATAGTACTTTTTACGCTCCTTGGTATGTAGCTATAGAAAAAGGCTATTTCAAAGAGGTTGGATTAGATGTAGAACTTATCCTTACTAGCGGAGCAGATAATGTAGCTGCAGCTGTTTTATCTAATGATGTTAATATTGGATTTGCTGGACCAGAAAGTGCAATATATGTATATAATGGTGGAGAAAAAGATTATATTCAAGCATTTGCAGGTCTTACAAAAAGAGATGGACAATTTATTGTTAGCAGAAAAAAAATTAAAGATTTTGAAATGACTGACTTAGAAAACAAAGAAGTATTAGTCGGAAGAACAGGGTCGCTCAATTAAAGTGAGAACACACCCTTGAAAAATAAGGGTTTAACCCGTCCTCACTTTTGATGAGCCCCTAGTTGCCGTCTATGACATTGCCATTTTTGGCTGTTTTTTTTGCACTAATTTCATTTAGTAAATCCTGTGGATTTTTAATGTTATACTTTATTGTTATTTCTTTATTTTGATTGATGATAATTTTATCAATTATATAAGATAAAAGTCTTTTGTTTGGTTTTCTCATTTTTAAATACTCTTTGATAATTTCTTGGTATTCATCATTTGGTGTAATCTTGTTTTCTAGAATACCTAATTGCTTCTCTAGTTCATTTAGTATTTCATCTTGCTTAATTATCTCATTTACTATTTGATTACTAAAATCTCTATATTCTTCAAGAGTAATTACTTCATCTGCTTTATCAAAATAGATTTGTTTTTTTCTATTACTCAATTTTTCTTTTTCTAACTTACAAGCATTTATTTGCCCTAACAAATTTTCTCTTAACTTATTTCTTTTAGATGAGTTCTTAAGTATCGTTTCAAAGTTAGTGCTCTTAACATATTTCTTACACATATCTCTAACCTCTTTAAGCACCATTTCTTCTAATAGAAAATAATTCATAGTGTGTGGAGTACATACTTTAAATTTACTATACTTTTGATAGTAAGAACAATTTATATAAGCCCTACCATCTTTCTTAGTTGATATAGATATTGCATGACCGCACTCTTCACAAAACATAAAACCTTTAAGCAAATGATTTTTGGTGTTGCTTTGTTGATTTTTATTCTTTTTATAACTTTTTTGAACTACATCAAACATTTCTTTATCTATAATTGGCTCATGTGTATTTTCTACTATAATCCAACTTTCTTTAGGTGTCCTAATTTCTTTCTTAATCTTATAGTTAATTCTTTTTCTTCTACCTTGTGTCATATTACCTATATAAGTTTCATTATTTAACATTTCATCAATAGTTCTAGAATTCCATAAACCATAAGCACTAGATTTTCTACCACGATTTAAATCGGCATATACACTAGGAATAGGCACACCCTCTTTTGATAATGTATCTGCAATAACCTTACACCCCATACCATCATAAGCCATTTTAAATATTCTTTTAACAACTTTAGCAGCCTCTTCATCTACAACTAACTTATATCTATCATTTTCATCAAGTTTATAGCCATATACGGCTTTCCACCCTAAAAATAAACCTTGTTCTTTTCTATTTCTTAAAGTTCTTTTAACTTTCTTTGATGTATCTTTTGCATATTGGTCGTTGAATACTGCTTTAAAAGGTGCTATATCATTACTAACATTATCTAGATAAGTGTCTATATCATCTAGTATAGCAATATATCTTACATTGTGTTCGGGAAAATATTTTTCCATATATTCCCCAGCCTTAATATAATCTCTACCAAGTCTTGAATAGTCTTTAGTAATAACACAATTAACATAGCCACTTTCTATATCTTTTATAAGTCTATTAAAATCAGGTCTATCAAATGTAGTTCCACTAACACCATCATCTACATACTCATCATAAATTTTAAAATTTTCATCTTGTTTGTTGATATAATCTAGAATAATATTTCTTTGATTAGAAATACTTTCACTTTCCATTTTCTTTTTATCTTCATCTTCACGAGATAAACGAATATAGATACCAACATTATATATTTTACTACCTTTCATATTACCTCCTCCAAGGGTAAAATATATAATCTAATTACATATATATTATACCACTTTTCGCCTTATTTTTAAAGGGTTTAGACTAAATCCAATTCATAAAATTCATAGTAAAAATCTACTAAAAATTGTTCTATAATTTCTTGCAAACTTTTGCCTTCTTCATTAAACTCACTTTTTATAATCATAAATTCCACCTATTAAACCCTATGCTAGAAGCAATTCTTTTATAAGTCCTTTCTATTTTTCCTCGAGTGCTTCTAGAATAGCAATAAGTGAATTTTTAGTAAAATAAGCAAAAAAACCACTTTTTTCAAAATGACTTCTTTTAAAATAAGGGATTGTTAAAGTTTTTTCTTAAAATATTCCGAAGAATATGTAAAAATGCAAGTTGAAAAAATGAGCCTCAAACCTATTTTCAAACTCTATTTTTTTATGTATGATGAGTTTGTAAAGGCAAGAGCTCAAACTTTTACACCAAAAGAAAGGAAGATGAAAAATGACAGATAACATAGAAAAAGATATTCGTAATATGTTAGCGATTAAACACGACATAATAAAAATACTTATTGAAAATGAAACAGATAACAAAATATCTCACGAAGAAACTGAAAACTTTATCTTCTTCATAAATGCTATACTTAATAAAAACAAATCTAAGAATAGTATCGAGGGAAGAATTAGAGGATTACAAAGTGTAATCAAAGAATGTTATTACGATAAATTCAAAAAAGTTAATGATATCTATACTAAAAATAACTAGATATATAACTACTTTATAACCATAAGCAAGCAATATCATAACCAAATCATAACTTTATTAGTAAAAATTGCTTGCTATGTGTTATAATAGAAAACAATTTTAGGGGGGATTATTATGGCATTAACAAAACACCATGACTTAATCAATACTGATTATTTTAGTACAATAAAATATGTAAAAGAATTTGAAAAGCAATTAGAAAGAAATCTTACTACTCTAGAAAAACAAATCATAGAAGATACCTTTAGGACACTTCTAAAGGTTAATAATGAGTGGTCTAATTATTCAAACAAAACTGATGAAAGTTTTGCAAAGAATAAAAAAGAATTAGAATCTTATATCAAAAAACATGAAAGAGATATAAATAAAAGTGTTGATTTGTTCTGTATAGAATTATATAGACTTTTTGAAAATTGGCTAGATGAAATGTATGATATTGAAACTAGAAATCTAGACAAGAAATGTAATAGTATTAAATCTAAGATAACTGAGATTTTAGAAGAACTAGAAGAAGTTAATTTTGATTTTGTTGACAATGGCTATTTCTACTATAAAAGAAATGCTAGTAACAAAACAAAAAGACACTATGCAACTATTCTAGAATATGTTGATGATGTTTATGATTTTATAAAAGCATTTAACACTGAAAATGAATATAATACTATTCAAGAATCTATAGATAGTGATGAAATCTCATATATAAGAGGCATATATATGCTCTATGCAGAATTATCTTATCAATTAAAAGCAGAAGAATATGATAATGCATTAAAAGAAATTATAGCCTTCTTAAAACAAGAAAGACCAATGTATCTTAATAATAAATTTGTAGATGAATTAGATAGATTTGAAAAAATTTCATTTTTAATAATTGATAAAAAATATGAAGAAGCATATGAAGAAACTATAAAATTTATAAAAGCAAACGAAAGATGGTTCGTAAGAGCAAGTTAGGATTTATGAAACAAATACACGGATTAAATTTTTTAAAAGAGCAAAAAGAAAACAGAGTTAATTTAGGTAAAAAAGCATACGAAGAAGAAATGGAAGAACTATGTACTGAATATATTATACCTTTATTAAAAAAATATGTAACAGATGAAACAAAAACACCTCTATTAGTTAGAGCACTTAAAACATTTGATGAACATGGTTGTACTGATAGAAGTAATTTAACTGAAGAAGAAGAAGATTTAAATTTCACTTTATATTTGAGATGTTTAATGTATACTAGAGATAACGAATATATGATTAAATCTAATTTAAGGGAAGAAACAAAAATAGATTTAATTGTACACGAATTTGTTAATAGTGATATAGAAAATTTATTATATAGACATATGACTTACGAAGATTAAGAAAAATGCCAACACAATTAAGTGTTAGCATTTTTTATTTAAAAACTAATATATACCAAGAAATTATTGAACATAATAATGTCATAAGCAAAAATGACCTAATCCAATGATTTTTTGCTGTTGTCCATAAATTACCACCAAATTCTGCTTTTCTTGGATTACTTATAAAATATAAGTCTACTTCATCACCAAATTTATTAATACTTATAAATTTTCTTCTATATGTTTTTTCATTATAATTATACTCATATGTTGCCATTTTTTTAGGTGTACTTTGTACTCCAAATTTAGTATATTTGTTAATATCTTGGATTTTGATAAGTTTTGCTTTTACTACATGACCTTTTTTTATAGCTTCATCTAACAGTTTTTTCTTTTGTGTAGGATGATACATCACTTTTTTTAAATATACAAATATTGGAGTTATAAAAATGGCTATTGCAATACCAAAACAAAACGCTAAAATTAAATTTGCTATAGTTTCTGTATTCATAATTAATATTCCTTATTTGTTAATGAAAAAATTATTTAAATATTCATTAAAACTTTTTTCGCCATTTATATTTTCTGATTTACTTATACTAAACATTTGAGTGATATTATTATCTTTTATTCCGAAATAATTATCTTCTACACTATATTTTAATTTTGAATTTAAAGTCTCACTCCATACAACTTTATTATAAAGTTGTTCTGCATCATAATCAACCACAATGTATTTAGATTCTTCGTTAGATAAATCAACAGAACCTTTCATATAATTTTTATAATGTGCAGTTGATGATTTAGGATGAACTAATTTTATCTCACTAATCAATTCATAACTAGCTATTTGCTTATCTAAAACAACAGGAACATTTAAAATTTTATCACTAATATATGGTTCTTTATTATCATCAATAGATAGAGCATTAAATAACTCTTTAAATCCTATTAACATTTTAGATTTTGTATTATCGTCTAATTCCAAACGACGATTGTTATGACCATAGAATACTTTATTTCCTATTTGCTTAGCAAAATAATAATTATATGAAGAATTTCCTTTTTGTTGGCAAGAAACAAAAACATATTCATCATTAGATTCAAGTATCTTTATATTTTCAAATGAAAGTTGACTTTTTCCCCCACCTAAAATTCCATTATTGAAATTATTAACAAACTCATTTATATTTGTTGAACCACTTTCTTCAAATTTAAAAGTAAAATAAGTAGCATCATCTTTCTCATAGTAAAAAGATACAACATTTGATAAAGGTTTAAAACTTATTGATGAAAATTTAACATTATCTGTTTGTTTAAATATTAAAGAAGTTTCATATTCTTTAAAAGCAAATTGGCTTGTTGCCTCATCAAAAGTATACGTTGATTTAATATTTCTTGAATTATCATTATAGACAACATTAGCATTGTTGTTTGTTGTCCCATTATTATTAGTTTGACTTGATGGCTTATTAAATAATAATAGTGCTCCAATACCTATAACTGCAACTACAGCAACTATTCCTATAATTAAACCTAAGTTCATTTTCTTTGGTGGCTTACTATTAAAATTTTGATTGCTAGTATTACCACTTTCAAATGTATTCATAGGTTGTGGTACAGGTTGCTCGTAACTAGGTGTTTGTGGTTGTATATTTATTTGATTTACCGATTGTTGAAAACTAGTTGTTGGTTGTGGTTGGGGGTTAATTGGTTGTTGATTAACACCAATACCTTGATTAAAACTTTGATTATTTAATGGTTGATTATTAGGTATTCCATTATTACCTTGTGTATTAAAATTATTTGGATTCAAGTTGTTTTGCTCTTGATTCATTTTTATCACTCTACCTCTCTATTATCAATTCTACCACATTTTTTATTTTTTTAACATAATATCATACAAAATTATGAGAAAATGTTTTTGTTAAAAAATATGCTACCTCTGTAAAGGTTTGAATCTTCACACGAGGTTATAATTTGAAATATAATTGAATTGTAAAATCTAATAGAGATTTTATAAGGAGGTGTTTAACATCTACAAAGTTTATCAAAACAAGTATTTCAACAACTTACTACTCAATATGGTAAAGGTAAAGTATATTGCCGACAATACTATTGATACCGAAGATTTTTACTTATACTTAAACAATGCTAATAGACAATATGATAATAGTTCTATTACATTTAAGGTTATGTTATATCTTGTTAGCCTTTTAACTGATAATGGGCTTAATGATAACACTTGTATCATATCAACTGATGACATACAAAGAAAGTTAAGCATAAGCAACATTAACTCATTTAAAGGCTCACTAGATTACATATCATCACTAACTTTTAATTACAAGTTAGAAAAAATTAACAAGTGGCAATATGTAGATAATATCTTTGTATCTTATACCCAATTTAAAGGCTATTTTAAGATTGTATTTAGTGATGAATTCATTACTTTACTTGATAGGTCTAAACAATTCTATCAAGTGCCTAAAAGCCTTTTAAATAGTGATATTAGGTATTATAGAAATAGTATTTTTATGGCTAACTATATCTTGCTACACCAAAGGCGAAATATGAGGCAAGATAAGGAAAAATATAGACATACTATATCTGTTGCTAAACTACTTGATAATAGCCCATTTATACCAAAATACGAAGAACTAGACACAAGACAAAGGCAAGTGTCTAAATGTATTATTAAGCCTTTTGAAAGCAACCTAAACTTTGCTTGTAGCCTACTCGGTAAAGTATGGCACTATATTGATGATGAGCCAACCAACTATATTGAGTTTGTAAAAGCCAAAATCTATGTTAGTTAGTAGGTTTAGTTAGTTAGATAGTAGATATTCTATTTTAGATAGTAGGTGCTACTCTTACAAAACCTTTATCTATAAGGGTTTGAGAGGTAGTCTATTCTCTAATTATACTAATAATACTAATAGAGCCCACCAACTCTTTGAGGAGTGGTGGTCTATCTAATGAAAATGAGGAGTTTTAGGAGTAAAGATTTAACAAAGCTATACAAGAGTATATTATATTAACTATATACTCTAGGAGGAACAAAAGAAATGAATACAGAGTTAAAGAATACTACTGATACATTACAAGATTATTTGTCATACATCCAAGATGACACACAAGTTAAAAAAATAAGAACAGGTTTTAGTAAATTAGATAACTTGCTTAATGGTGGTTTACCTAATGGGTTAATAACTTTAGGTGCTATACCAAGTTTAGGTAAAACTACTTTTGCTTTACAAGTTGCTGATAATATGGCAAGTATGGAAAACACAAAAGTTTTATTGTTCTCTTTGGAAATGTCTAGATTTGATATTATCTCAAAGAGTTTAAGCCGATTAAGTTATGTAAATGATAATTTAAACAACTATACCTTTGATGATTTGTTATCTAATAATAAGATGGTAGATTATGAGGCATTATTAAGCCAATACGAGCCAATAGCAAATAACTTATATACAATAGACTATATCTATGATATACGAGATATTGAGGCTTTTATAAGACAATTTAAGGACTTACACGAGAATGATAACATTGTTGTAATTATAGACTACTTACAATATATCTTGTGTGGAAATAATGGCAACGATAAACAAGTTATTGATATCATAACTAAAAGGTTAAAAGAGTTAGCTAAAGAACTTAATATTTGTATCATAGAAATCAGTAGCCTTAATAGAACTAATTATAGTGGTAGTATCAGTATGGAAAGTTTTAAAGAAAGTGGTAGTATAGAATACACTAGCGATATTCTTATAGGTTTAGAGTATGTTAATAACGGTGCCAATGAACGAGAATACGAGGCTAAAAGAAACCCAAGAAAGATAACTTTAAGTGTTATCAAAAATAGGTATGGTGCTTTAGGTAAAGTTAATTTTGACTTTTACACTACATACCATACATTTATTGAAAAATAATTAAGTAGTTTTATGTAGGGGCAATGGGGTTATATAGGAAAATCATAGGAAAAACCGATAAAACCCATCCCCACCTACTACGAGGAGAAAGAAGAGTGAAAAACCAAAAAATAAATATAGAATTAGATATAGAAGATTTACTAAGACTTAAAGAACCAAGTAAAGATAGTTTAGAATATGACCTAAACTTTATCATAAACAATGGTATAGATGAATACCTTAAACTACAAGAGAACGAAAAAAGAAAAGATAGGGAGTTTATAGAATTATTTAAACGAAACTATAATGATATAGTTAAAATTATAGAATTTGACCCACATAAAAGAATACCAGTAAATTGCTATACTTGTATCAAAGGTATGGATTTATCAAAGCAATATGGAAAGCCAAAAAGAAAGGAATAAGTTTGTCGCTTATTCCTCTTTTGTTTTTTCAAAAAGTTTATTACATTGTTCAATTAGTTTATTATATTCTTCATTTAAATGAGGTGCATATTTTGTAATTATTTTATTAAGTACTAAATCAATAGCATTACATAATCTAAATCCTACTAGATATATATTTACAAAATCAGGTAATATATCAATTCCAAAATCTTTATTTAAAGAATATATAACATCACAACTTTGATGAGAATTATTGCATAACATAGAATAAAATACATATTCTTCTTCTAAACCTAATTCTTCACACATTTGCCTAGTATCTGGGGCACAACTTATATCTTTTAATTGTTCTATTGTAAAATTCCATACTTTTCTAAAATTTTCTACATCATCTTTTGAAACATAATCATATAAAGAGTGTTTATCAATATAATTCAGTTTTCCTAATTCTTTACTAAACATTCTTTTAATCAACCTTTGATAATTGATATCATTTTTTAATACATATAGCATTTGAAATTTTAAATCATAAATACTTCTTAACATACTTTCGCTAATATCAGGCATTCCATATTCTAGCATTATAACACAAGACTGAAATAATTTAACTAATTTAGCAAAGGCAGGAACAATATAATTTATTTCATTGTTTTGTTTTATTCCATCAAAATTATAAAGTACTTTATGTAAAAGTTTATTATAATCATATAACAAATCAAAAAATTCCTTATTTGAAGTTTTATTAGAAATAATTAAATTGTTAAATTTTTCATCTAAAAATCCATTTTCTATTATGACCATAGTAATACCACCCACAAAATATTATACCATAAGAAAAGGAACAAGTTTTTTCTTATTCCAATTATTTATTCATAAGTTCATTATATTTCTTGATTTGTTCTACATTATGCTTTTGAAATTCTTTCTTAAACTCTTCCATAATTTCTAACTTATGATTTTCTAAAAGTTCTCTATGCCTTTTAGATAAGTTCTTTATCTCTTTTAACATTTGTTGAGTAATTAACATTTCTATCATCATATTACTCATTTCTTCAGTTAAATTAAATCTTAAATCTTCCATTTTCACTATAAATACCTCTTTCATATACATATTTTTGTAATTAGAAAAATATATTTTAACCCTTATAACTATTAACTTCGTTTAATTTGTCATCACTCTTGTTGAGATGGGGCGGAATGCCTTATTTAAATTTTGAAAATGCAGTTGATAAAAGTAATGCAAATAAAAAAAGAATAAATATGAATACAACAATAGAATTTGCTGATTTATCCAGTGCTTTTATTTCTGGATCAGGAGATTTTGTAAACTTATTTGAACCAAATGCTACTTTACTTGAAAAACAAGGATATGGCTACGTAGTTGGATCTGTAGGAAAATTTTCTGGAGAAGTTCCTTATACTACATTTTATGCAAGGAAAAGTTATATAAAAGATAATGAAAAAATAATCAAGAATTTTTCTAAAGCTTTAAATAAAGGAATTAAATATGTTAAAGATAATATTCCAGAAAAAATCGCTAAATCTATTTTAAATCAATTCCCAGACTCATCATTAACTGATTTAACTACAATGATAAAAAGATACAAAGAGGCTGATTCTTGGTTAGATAATACAAATATTAAAGAACAAACTTTTATAAATTTAGAAGATATTATGATTAAATCAGGAAACTTAAAAGAATATGTTCCATACAAAGATTTGGTTAATAACAAGTAATGAAAAATATTTTATCAATTAAAAATTTAAGCAAGACTTATCATACAGTAAATGGAGAAATAAAAGCTATAGAAGATATTAGTTTAGATGTTAATGAGGGTGAATTTATAGCTATTGTAGGAAGTTCAGGGTGTGGAAAAAGCACCCTTTTAACTATTTTAGCATCATTAGACACTTTAACTAGTGGAGAATTTAAATTCAATAAAAAAAATCCTAAGATTGGCTATATGTTACAAGATGATGCATTATTCCCATGGCTAAATATTCTTGATAATACATTAATTGGACTAAATATAATGAAAATGAGAACTAAAGAAAATGTAGAATACGCAAAAAATTTATTAGAAACTTATGGCTTAAAAGATTTCCTTAATAAATACCCTGATGAACTTTCTGGAGGAATGCGCCAAAGAGTTGCTTTAATAAGGACTTTAGCAATTAAACCAGATATTTTGCTTTTAGACGAAGCTTTTTCAGCATTGGATTATCAAACAAGATTAGCTGTATCAGATGATGTATATAAAATTATTAAACAAGAAAATAAGACAGCAATAATGGTTACTCATGACCTAGCTGAAGTTATATTCAACATAAACATAAAATACTTATGTTTTCTAGTGGCTTTATCTATATAAATTCATATTTTATTATAGAAAGGAGATATTTATGGATTATTTTCAAAAAGCTTTAAATTATGTAGAAAACAATCAAAAAAAATGCCCATCATGTAATTATATTCCTATTTCTGGGGCTACTGGACCTACGGGACCTACGGGAGAAACTGGACCGACTGGACCGACTGGACCGACTGGACCGATTGGCCCTAGCAACGGACCAACTGGGGCAACTGGGCCGACTGGACCTACTGGGCCGACTGGACCTACTGGGCCACAAGGAGAAGCTGTTCCAATAAACTTTTCTATTGGAACAATTACTATTGGAAATTCAGAAAGTAGCGCTGATGTTATTGATTCTGGTAATGGTTATGATCACATTTTAAATTTTGTACTTCCTAAAGGTGCTAATGGTGAACAAGGGCCAATGGGGCCAACTGGACCTGCAGGCACAAGTGTCACAATACTAGGATCTTTTGATAATTTAAAAGATTTAGAAGACTCACACCCTATCGGAAGCCCAGGTCAAAGTTATTTAGTTGGCGATAATTTATATGTTTGGTCTGCAGAAAATGGAAATTGGAATGATGTAGGAGTAATTAGAGGACCACAAGGTCTACCAGGCATACAAGGCCCAACAGGTCCTAGAGGAATTCGAGGTGAACAAGGTGTCCCTGGAATTCCTGGCCCCCAAGGTGAAACAGGACCAACTGGGGCTCCGGGACCAGAAGAAATTACCACAGCACTTTTTGTTACTTTTAATAATAACGATACTGCTGGCTATAGTATAGAAAGCAATCAACGATTACCTATTTTACGAAAAGAAGTAGATAATACTGGTGCATTTACTTTAGATGATAATACTATTGGGTTTGAAAAAGGTGGAGTTTATAAAGTTAGTTTTGTAGTCCAAACATTTTCTGAAAGTGCACAACTTAATAAAGAAAATGTAGTCGCTGTTGGTTTTAAAAAAATTAACGAAGATATTGTCTATGCTGGTGCATCTTCATGGCAAACCACAAAAACTACAACAATCATAGGCCAAGGCATGTTTGTAATAAAAAATCCCGAAACAGAAAAAATGGAATTAATAAACATGTCTAAAGAAACTTTAAATTTGAACACTCCTTTTTTAGATAATACTATTTCAAATTCTTATTTTGTTAATCCTATTATAACTATTTTAATTCAGTATTTAGGCTAGTTAAATCTTTTAATAAAATTATATTAATTAAATCAAAATAATATAATTGTTTTAATAATCATATACTTGGGTTTAAATAAGCTACAAAAAATCAATATCGTCATATTTTATATTAGAAAGGAGAAATTATGAATTCATATCAAAAAGCCTTAAATTATATACAAAACAATCAAGGGAAATGCCCATCATGTTGTTGTGGTTTTTTAGCATCCGGAACTATTGGACCGACTGGACCGACTGGACCTAGTGGAGGACCGACTGGACCGACTGGGCCTACAGGACCTACAGGACCTACTGGGCCGACTGGACCTACGGGACCACAAGGATTTATTGGACCGGTTGGTGTAACAGGTGCTACAGGACCTACTGGGCCTACGGGACCTACGGGACCAACTGGACCTACGGGAGAAACTGGGCCAGCTCCAACAATTGCTATAGGTGATACTACTACTGCCGCTCCAGGTGAGAATGCAGCCGTAGATATTTCTGGTGAAAATGGTAACTATACCTTAACTTTTACAGTTCCTCAAGGACCGACTGGACCTACAGGAAATGGCCTTGGAGCATATGGAGGATTATATAATAATACTACTGATGCTTTTACATTAACACCAAATACACCAGATCAAATTGCATTAGCTACTCCAACTCCACTTTCTAATGTTACAACTGGAACTAATTCATTAAATGTTAGTGAAGCTGGAACTTATGAAATTAGTTATATGGCAAATGTTACTTCAACTAATGCAGATACAATTGCTTTTTCCGTTAGAAATAATACAGAAGATATTAATGGAACAACTATTTCTAACACTTTTGAAGCTGGTGGACAATATAATTATAATGGTAGTATTATAGTAGACTTATCTGAAGGCGATGAAATAGACTTAGCATTAGAATCTACTACTGCTGCTACAGGAAATGTTAATAATGCATCTCTTAATATAAAATTACTTAGTCCATCTGCAAATGCTGAATAAAACGAATAATATTCGTTTTTTTCAATTTATTCTAATTTTCTCATATATTATAAAGAAAGAAGGTATAATCATTAAAAAAATTTGCGTATATGCAATAGCTAAAAATGAAGAAAAATTTGTAGAAAGATTTATGAATTCTGCAAAAGAAGCTGATGCTATTTATGTATTAGATACGGGATCTACAGATAAAACAGTTTCTAAACTAAAAGAACTAGGAGCTATTGTTAAAGTTAAAAAAATTCATCCTTGGCGTTTTGATGTAGCAAGAAATGAATCTCTTAAACTAATACCTGATGATTATGATATTTGTGTTTGTCTAGATTTAGATGAAGTAATACTGCCCGGTTGGCGAAAAAAATTAGAAGAAATTTGGAAAGATAAAACTACTAGACTTAGATATAATTATAATTGGAAATTAGATGAAAATAATAATCCAATCATAAATTTTTATATCGACAAAATTCACACCAGACATAATTATAAATGGACACATCCTGTTCACGAAATACTATCATATGAAAAAGATAATGAAATATTTGAAGAAACAAATGAAATAACTGTTAATCATTATCCTGATGATAATAAATCTAGAAGCTCTTATTTGCCTTTATTAGAACTTTCAGTCAAAGAAAATCCTAATGATGATCGAAATATGCACTATTTAGGTCGTGAATATATGTATTATCAAAAATGGAATAAATGTATTGATACATTAATTAAACACTTAAATTTAAAAACCGCTGTATGGAAAGATGAAAGATGTGCATCTATGAGATTTATTGCTAGGAGTTATAAAAATTTAAAAAGATTTGATGAAGCGAGAATGTGGTTAGATAAGGCTATTAACGAAGCTCCTTATTTAAGAGATCCTTATATAGAAAGGGCTCTTCTAGAATATGAATGTCATAATTGGTCCGATGTAATAAAATACGTTAATATGGCCTTAAAAATTAAAAATCATAACAAAACATACATAAATGAACCTTTTAGTTGGGATATTACACCTTATGATTTATTGTCAATAGCTTATTTTAATGAAAATGAATATGATCTTGCATTATTCTATATTGATAAAGCCATAAAAATGGATAAGAATAACAAAAGATTGCTTGAAAACAAAAAAATTATAATAAACCAAATAGATTCTTTACAATAAAGAATCTATTTTAATAATTGGTAACGCTTTTTTTTCAAATGTTTTTATAACTATTTTTATATTTGTTAATTTTAAAAATTGATTTTTTAATTCATATGACAAATCATCCCAGTTAATATAAAATCCCTTTTTTTGTAAAAATAATTTTATTTCTTTATCTAACCTATTATGGCTTATAGATTTCTGCGAACATTTTTTAATTTTTTTATTTTTGCAATAATAACTTATAAATGTTTTTTTATTAATTATGGTCCTTTTAGGATAAAAATTATTATTACAAAAACCACATTTTAAATAATTAACATAAAACGCATCATTATTTGTTTTTTTTGTAATATGCAATAATTTGTTTTTATAAATTTTTTCTTTTACTTTAGCAAATTTTTCATTACTCACTATACCTTTATGTTTACCATTAATTTCTTCATATTTTTTTGAATTAATATTATGCCTTACTTTTCCGATATAGTTAGGATTAGTTAATATTAATTGAATAGTTTTTGCCGTCCAAGTTTTATTTTTTTTCGTAGGTATTTTTTTTCTATCTAAAATTTTAGCAATTTGTAAAAAACTATAATTTTTTAAATAAAGATCAAAAATTAAATTAACTATTATAGCTTCTTTTTTTAAAGGTCTCAAAATATTATCACCTTTATTTTTATAATAACCATAAGAAGGAGTACTTGAACATATAGAATATCCTTCGCTCACTTTACGATCAATACCAAGTTTCACTCGTTCTATTAAATTTTCTCGTTCAAATTCTGCAAAAATTCCAATTATTTTTATAAACATTCTACCTGTTGCACTAGTGGTATCAATTGATTCAGTCAAAGAATTAAAAGCACAATTATATTTATTAAAAATTTCCACTAAATATATTAAATCTTTAGTACTTCGAGTTAATCTATCTATTTTAAAAACTAAAACATTTTCTATTACTTTATTTTTAATATCATTTATCATTCGAATAATTTCTGGACGATTTAAATCTTTACCACTTATTCCTTTATCCTCATAGACATTAATTATGTTCCAATCTTTAATGTGAGCTAACCATGTAAGCTTTTCTTTTTGAGCTTCTAGACTAAACCCTTTTTGTGCTTGTTCTTCCGTAGAAACTCTTATATATATTCCAGTATTCATAATAAATTATATTTTTTTATGTTTAATTTATACATAAGTGAAGCAATAAGTCTAGCGGATAAAATAATAGTATTATCAAAGCGTCCGGCTAAAATAAAAAAAATTTATGATATAAAATTGACTAATAAAAAAAATCCTATAGAGAATAGGAAAGCTCCAGAATTTTCAATATATTATGAAAAAATTTGGAAGGATTTAGATGTTAATGTCAAATGAGCAAAGATTATTTTTAAAAAAGCAAAGAAAAAAAAGAATATTAGTTTCTGTAACTCAATTGTCTATCGTAATTATATTTTTTTCTATTTGGGAATTTTTAGCAAAATTTAATATAATAAATTCATTTATTTTTTCTAGTCCTAGTTCTATTGCAAAAACTTTTATATCCCTATTAAAAACTGGCGATTTATTTATGCATATTTTTACTACTTTAACAGAAACACTTATAGCTTTTATGTTAGGTATTACACTAGGAATAATAATAGCTATAATATTATATTCTTTCCAATTTTTAGCTAAAGTATTTGATCCTTTTTTAACATTGTTAAATTCTCTTCCAAAAGTTGCATTAGGTCCACTAATTATTATTTGGATTGGTGCAAATAAAAACTCTATAATTTTTATGGCTCTTTTAATAAATTTAATTATAAATATTATAACCATATATAATGGATTTATGGATATAGACAAAAATAAAATAAAATTATTATTATCTTTTAAAGCAACAAAAACACAAATATTATTCAAGTTAATTATTCCAAGTTCTTTAAATACTATTATTTCTTCTTTAAAATTAAATATTTCTATGTCTTTAATTGGAGTTATAATGGGTGAGTTTTTAGTATCAAAAAGTGGGCTTGGTTATTTAATAATGTATGGTAAGCAAATGTTTAATTTAGATTTAGTAATGACTTCAATCATAATTTTAATTATAATATCTTATCTTTTATATAAAATTATTACTATTTTAGAAAAAAAATTAAGAAAAAATAAAAAGCCTATTTTTTAATAAACTTTTTATTTTTTTTAGGTAAATACATAGGTGCAATATTAATATTCTTACAATTTTTATCATCTTTTTGTAATTTGATCAAAAGATCATGTTTTCGTTGTTCTTCCATTTTCTTTTTTAATTCATTGTCTTTTTTTCTCGAAGATAGAGTAATAACTTCATCTTTTAAATTAAATAATTTTAATAATTTTAAAACATCATATATAATTATACCGAAAGCTGGTAATAAAACTACAATAAACCATCCGCCTTTTGATGCCAATAATGATGTTACTCTACCAAGTTGGGGTATTTTTAAAATTACTTTTCCGTATAGTTCTTTTTCTGTTATTATCCCAGAATCAGCCTGTGAATTATTATCTCCTTTAGTAATAAAATTTAAACCATGATCTGTAGATATTATTTGATTTATTCTATGTGTTACAGTTAATCCTTTACTAATATTACTTGTTGATTTAAAAGTTATGACATCACCTACTTTTAAATCTTTAACATCATTAACTTTTTTATTTAACACAACATCATAAACTTTTATATTTGGTTCCATACTAGGGCTAATTATCATATATAATGAAAAAGGTGGTTTATATTCTATTCCTTTGGATGCATATACTTTAGAAGTTACAACATAGTACACAACTAATAATCCTATTAAAATAACAAGAATAAAAATTGTCCATATAATAACGTTAAATATGTTTTTTATTACATTTTTAAAATTATTAAATTTTATTTTTTTTCCATCCATATGTATGCTCCTAGTCTAAATATATTATAAAAGATTAAAAAAAAAAATACAATAAAAAGTAAAAATGTATTTTTTTTAATGTCAATCAGCTATTTCAGCATTTATACGAGCATTGAATTCTTTACCTTGATCTTCATCTTGTGCTTGATTAATTCCTTCTAGTTGAAAACTTACAACATATTGTTGCTTTGCATGTGGTGCAATTGAAATATTTGTTAAAAATGTATTATTCGTTTTTGGAACTGGTATGTATTCAGCAATTATTCCACCACCATTATTCGATTCTACTTTATATTTAAAATTGTTTGAAGTAAATGTAGAACTGCCTATTATCCATTTTAAATTATATTTTAACTCTATATCAGAATCATTTTCTATTGTAAAAGTTTTAGTAGGTATTGGAGTAGAATTTGGTTGATCAGTAGGCAAGACATTTTCTATATTAAGTGTATTAGTATCTTCAAATATTAATCTTAAATATGGAGTTACAGAAACAGATATATTAGGGTTATTATTTTTAGACGTTCCATTTTCTTTAGGCTCTGTTACTACAACTACTTCGCTAATGCTATTATTTTCACTTATAATTTCACATTTGTTTTTATTATTTTGTAAACTACAATCTAACGTGCACATGTTGTCACATTTTAAATCATTATTTATATCACAATTTAAATCACAATTTTTATCGCCATCTAAATCTAAATTTAAATCAGCCTTTCGATCATTATCAGTATCGATATCTAAATCCGCTTTCCCATCTCCATTAATATCAATATTAATATCTGGCCAGCCATCATTATTTATATCACAATTAATATCACATACACCATCGTTATTGAGATCTTGATTTAATAAATTAAAATCTTGTTTTTTATCATGATTTTTATCAACATTAAATATACTTTGGCGATTGCCTTTATAGTCAATATTATAATCTGGAATATTATCATGATTAGAATCACAATTGATATCACATATCCTATCATTATTTAAATCTATATTTATATCAGCAATACCATCATTGTCTAAATCTTTGTTCATGCTTGCTACATTAAAATAGTCAATAATAGAATAAGTTGCTCCGACACAGGCAAATAAAAAAGTAAATAATAATAAAAATATTAGTAAACTATTTAATTTATTTTTATGATAAAAAAATTTTATTTCATTATCTTTTATTTTTTTAACTAAAACTTTTTCTGGTAAATTAAGACTTTCATTTTTTTGACCATTATTAATTAAACTTAAAACATCATTAATATTTTTTAATGATAAACGTTCCCCTTCATAAATGGAAAAAAATATTTGTTTTAAAACTCCAATTTTACTATCCTCATCTAATTGGTTAAATTTATCTATTAATAATATATTTTTTTTAGTAATCGTGTTAATAAGTGGACTATTTGTCATTTTAAACACTCCTTATTCTTTTTAAATTTTATCATAAAAAAATATATTAAGCAATATTATAAAATTTTACACAATACTTTAGATAAGCATTAAAAAAAATACATTAAAATGTATTTTTTTAATTAACTACAGCTGAAATTACAACTTTTCCACTAAAACTTTTCCCTTGGTTGTAATTTTGAAGTTTGTTTTCATTTTTTATACCAACTACAACTTGATAATACTCAGTTGCTTGAGAAGCAATAGTTATATTGGATGCAATAGAACCATCTTTAGTTGGAGCAGCAGTTTCAGAAGTAATTTCGGTAGTACAAGATGTATATTCTGCATCTGTACATTTATTTACTTTATAATATAATTCTTTAGAAACATCCATGCTTCCACTTTCACTACATGTAGTATCTTCTTGAGCATTAACTTTTTGACAGAAAGTATTTGCTACTGAACTTAAATCAATATTAAAAGTTTGACTTACTGTTCCTGTATTATGTATAGATAGTCCTAATGTTTCTTCATAATTTGTCTCAGCTTCAGTTTGTTTTAAATCTTGATTAGTTAAATTAATTGAGTTATTACTATCTTGATATGCTACTTCCAAACCATATGTTGCAGTTTGAACTTGTACATTATCGTTACTTGCATTTCCAGATACAGTAGCAGTAAAATACGCAAATGTTGCACCTACAACAGCAACTAAAAGTGTTGCAATACCAATAACAGTTAATAAAATAGTATGTCTTTTATTATTATTATTTTTTTCTTCTTCCATTTCGATCCTCCTTTATGATATAAATATACTATATTTTAAATATTAATTCAATATCTTTTTTGCAAAAAAAGTTTCGAATTTTGTAGATTCGAAGCTTTATTTTATAAATAATATAAATGAAATAATTAAGAAAATTAATCCTAAAAATAATGTTAATCTAGTAATAAAAAGTTCAATACCTCTTTCTTTTTGTTTTTTAAATAAGGATTCATTTCCTCCTGTAATAATTTGTCCTGCATCGCTTGCTTTATTTCCTTGTAATAATACTATCGCAATTATTAAAACTGAAATAATTAATAATATTGTTTCCATCATTTTCCTCTTTCCATGCCTTAATTTAACACACTTTTATATTAAAATCAACTTATTTTGTAAGTTCTTCTTCAATACGAAGTAATTGGTTGTATTTTGCAATTCTTTCTCCACGGCATAAAGACCCTGTTTTAATATATGGTATATTTAACCCTACGGCCAAATCAGAAATAAATGTATCTTCAGTTTCACCGCTTCTATGAGATATAATCATTTTATAATTATTTTTTCTAGCGACAGAAATTGTTTCTATCATTTCCGTTATTGTTCCTATTTGATTAGCTTTTAAAAGTATTGCATTAGCACAATTATAACGTATTCCTTTTTGTAAATAGTTTTTATTTGTAACAAAATAATCATCTCCAACAATCATTATCTTGTTTCCCACTAAACTTGTAAATTCATTTAACGTTTTAAAATCTTCCTCATAAAAAGGATCTTCAATTGAAATAATTGGGTACTCATTAATTAAAGTTAAATAATAATTTATAAGATCTGAGGCATCGATTTTATGATTGTCTAATAGATATTTATTTTCATCTTTCAAATAGAAACTATTTGCAGCTGCATCTATTGCTATATAAACATTTTCCCCAGCTTGATAACCACTTTCATTTATGGCTTTAACTATTAAATCAAGAGCAATTGAAGTATTTGCTAACTTAGGTGCAAAACCTCCTTCATCGCCAACCGCCGTTGAAATACCATTTGCTTTTAATATATTTTTTAAAGTATGAAATATTTCACTACCTGCTCTTAATCTTTCTTTAAAAGTATTCATAACCGGTACAATCATAAACTCTTGAAATGTTACTCCATTGTTAGCATGAGCTCCCCCATTTAAGATATTCATCATTGGAATTGGTAATGTATATTTCCCATCAGATACATATTGAAATAATTTTTTATTTTCAGAAATTGCACATGCTTTTAAATTAGCCAATGACACTGCTAAAATTGCATTTGCTCCTAAATTACTTTTGTTTGCGGTTTTATCGAGACTAAGTAAAAATTTATCCATGTGTAACTGATTAAGTTCCATACCTATTATGTTAGGGCGAATTATATCCATAATATTTTTTACTGCTTTTTGAACGCCCATTCCATGATATCTATTAAAAACGTTATCTCTTAATTCTAATGCTTCCTTGTTTCCTACTGATGCCCCAGATGGAACACTTGCTGTTACTTTTCTCATATTATCTAAAAAAAGCTCGACCTCAACAGTCGGGTTTCCTCTAGAATCAAGAATTTCTCTAGCTTTTATATCTTGAATTTTTGTCATATTTATTTTCCTTTCGCAGTTTTTTTACTTTTAATTACAAATTTGTCACTATTTTTTCTAATCGAACTATAATTCATAATAAGTAAAATACTATGTATCAACATAAAAATTCCGATTGTTTTTGCTACATAAATAGTACTTGCGAAAGGATTTATAAACATTAAAAGTGAAAATATTATAGATAAAATAGAATTAATGATAGTAATAGTTTTCAATTGTTTACTTATTTTGTTGCTTAAAATAACCATTGAAAACTTAATTAATCCTCCAAAAATAAAATAAACTCCTATAATACTATTAAGTGGCATTTTAAATATTCCTATATTTAAAATCACTATTAACCCAATTAAAATTGTAGCCAACCCATAATGAAGATAATAATTAAATATTTTATATTTATCAGCATTGAATTTTCTAATTGCCAAGCATAAAAATCCTTCAATAATAATACTAAAGCCCAACAGACAACTTAAGTTTTTAATATTCATATTTTGCTTATAAATTATAAATATTGAAACTGCAATTAAAAACAAAGTGGACGTTATCAAAATATTTGTTATTTTCTTTACTTCATTCATATTATCACCGATTTTAATATAACATAATATTTTATTAAAATCAAGCTAAGTTTTTAAATAAAAAAAGGCTTTTTAAGCCTTAAAATTTTGTTCCACATTTGCTACAGAATTCAGTGTTTTTTTCATTTTTTGTTCCACAATTAGCACAATATTTTACTTCGCCTTCATTAGGTTCAGCGATATTGTTGAATGAAGCATCATTTTGAATATTATTAATTGAATTATTTCCAACATAAGTAATATTTTTATCAAATGCTAAAATTGCATAACCAATGAATGAGAAAAATGCTAAAAGTATACCAAAGCCTGTTGATTTATTAAATTTATGAGCTAATTCAATATTAAGCTTGAATACTACAAAAATATTTGCTATTGGTACAAATGTAAGTACAACATACCAAATTGGTAGCTCTGCAATCTCTAATGCAACAATAGTATTATAGATAGGTATAATTGCTTCCCAACCATTTTTTCCAGCTTTTTTAAATACTTTCCATTGGCAAATAATAGTAAATATTCCTATAGCAATAATAAAAAGATAAAGAATTATTGCCCACCCTGTTATTGTTGCAGCAGTGGTATAGCCATAGTTATAATCATAATACATAATTTTACTTCCTTTCCTAATCTAATTATATGTTAAAATATAAATAAAAAAAAGTAATTTTTTTCTAACTTGACAATTACTTTAGTTTTATATTTCTTCTTTTTTCTTTACAGTTAATATTTTTAAAATAATTCCTATACAAATTAAATATACTATTGTTGAGCTTCCGCCATAACTAATAAATGGCAAAGTAATACCCATAATTGGCAATAATCCAAGATTCATCAGTATATTTTGTAGTTGGCCAAAAAATAAAGCACCTAAAAAACCAGCACAAAAATATTTGTATTTTTTCTTTTTAGTTTCACTCATTATATTTAAAATGTTAATATCTATTATTATTATATTAATTATTACTATGCATCCACCAATAAATCCACAATTACTTAATAATAAAGCAAAAGCAAAATCAGTAGGAGCTTCGGGAAAATAAAGAGCTACTTTATTAATACCATGTCCAAATAGTCCAGATGATCCTAATGCAATTAAAGCATTTTCAAGTTGTAAACCTTGATTATTTTTAAAATCAATTATCCGATCCATTCGATAAAAAAACTTAGTCCCAAATACTTTAATAAATATATTTTCTTGTTTAAAATATAAATATAAAAATGAAATTGTGCCTAAAATAACTAAAATTAAAAAAACAATAAACCATCTTTTTTTAAAATTGGAAAAAAATAATATAGCAAAATAAATAGCAAAATAAACCATTATGGCCCCTGTATCTGGTTCTAAAAATGTTATTATTGAAGGAATTAATACAATAATAAAAGACTTTATAATTAATAAAAATTCTTCTTTACAATTTTGCTTATTTTTCTTTCTTTTACTAATAAATTCACATAAATATAATAACAAAAAAACTTTCATGATTTCACTTGGTTGAATACTAAAAAAACCAAAATCCAACCATGCTTTAGCACCATTTATTGCATCTCCAAATATTAAAACAAAAATTAATAATAAATTACCAATTAAGTAATAAAAAAAGCTATATTTAAATAATATTTTTGGTTTTATAAATAAAATAATGACAATAAAAATAAATCCTATCATATCCCATAGAAATTGTTTTTTTAAAAAATTATTATATTTATCAGATATAAGTTCAGCATTTTTCAAATTTAAAAAACTAAAAATAATAAATATAATAAGTGGTAGTATCAAAAATATTATTTTAAAGATCTTTTTTTTCATCATAATTTTATTTTAACCAAAAATAAAATTTATACAACAAATTTAGGTTAATGACATAAAATAATGTAGAGGTGAAACGATGAAAGATAAATTACCAGAAGTTTTTCCTGTACCATTTAATAAAAAACTTCATAACACTCAAGAATTATTTTACGATAATTTAAATCAAGAAAGAAAAGACAATAATGATTTAGACTATTTAACAATAGAAAATAAAATTAATCGTATATTTAATTCGAAAGATTATATTTACAAAAAAAATGTTACAATAGAAACACAAAAAAATGGTAAAAAAAATTATATAATAATAGGAAGAACAAATAATTCATTAATTACAAAAGAAAATGAAAAAATAAATATTGATGATATAGTAGATATCAAGATTGATTAGCAAGTTTACTTGCTTTTTTTATGCAATAAAATAGTTTTTAATTTATTATCGAATAATAAATAATTATTTTTAAATTAGTCTAAAGTTTATAATTTTGATAATTTAAAAAAGGACTTAATGTCCTTTAAACGCAATCAACGTAAGTATCATTTAAACATCTTATTACACAACAACAATCTAAGTCCATCGTAAAGAAAGAATTTGTTGCTATATATGGAAGTGTAGAAGTAGTGTCAGGATTATCGGCAAGAACCCTAAATGTAGCACAATTTCCATCTAATTTTTCTACTCGGAAAACAGTAGAACATTCTACTCCAGTATCGCCACAAGTAACATTTTCTTTAGTTGTAGGCATGCTCCATGGCACTCCATTTCCACAGCATGTGTATAACATAACTGGTCTTGTATTGCATACTAAACAATTTGGCCCTCCACCTAAAGCTGGTCTATCACAAGTATCTAAACAATTTTCTGGACATGCATTTTGTTGTAAAATAAGAATAACAGCAAGTATTTCAGCAACACAATTTTGACAACAATTATTGTTATCGTTGTTATTATTGTTCTTATTACACATATTTTTCACCCTTTCATGTATTCTCATTAATAATTTATGATTATTATTGAATTTAGTGAATAGTTAATGTTTTATTTTTTTTTAATTTAGTGTATAATTATATTGGTGAAGAAAATATGTGGCTACAATATTTAATTATATTTGCAATACTTTTACTTATATCATTAATAGCTGTTAAACTTTCAAAAAAAGATTTTAATATTCAAGCTAATAAATTAATAACTTATTTAGGTGGGAAAGATAATATCATTAATGCTGAATGTAATTTATCGAGATTTAAAGTAATTTTAAAAGATGTTAGTATTGTAGATAAAGATGGAATACAAAAACTAGGAGCAAAAGGCATTGTCGAAATCGATAATCAATTAAAAATAATTTTTGGAAGAGATGCAAAACAATTAAAAAAATATATTAAAGACATAATTTAAAAAAAATTTCATAATTGAAATTTTTTATTTTGTTATAATTTTAAATATGTTTTTCTTTCCCTTATTAATAATTATTTCATTATTTTCAAAATTATTTTTAGTTACAATATAATCAGGATCAGTTATTTTTTTGTCATTTAATTTTATTCCGCCTTGCATTATTAACCTTCTACCTTCACTTTTAGAAGGAACAATTTTAGTGTCGAATAAAAGACTAGATAATTTATAGTTTTCTTCTAAACTATTTATATATATTTTTGGAGCGTTAGAAGTATTATTTTGTCCAAAAATTTCTTCGCTCATTTTTTTAGCATTATCAGCTTCAATTTGTCCATGGACAAATTTTACTACTTCATATGCTAGAGTTTTTGCTGCTATACGTAAATGCGGATTTTGATTATTTTCATTTTCTATTGTTTCTATTTTTTCTTTGCTTAAAAAAGTAAATATTTTTAAATAATTAATAACCATATCATCTTCAACATTAACAAAAAATTGATACATTTCATATGGTGTTGTTTTTTCTTTGGATAACCATATTGCTTTTCCATTTGTTTTACCAAATTTAGTTCCGTCTTTTTTCGTTACCAACGGCATAGTAAAAGCATACGCTTCTTTTCCAAGTTTTTTTCGAATTAATTCAATCCCTGCCGTAATATTACCCCATTGATCTTGTCCAGCAACTTGCATAATACAATTTTTACTTTGGTATAAGTGTAAAAAATCTAATGCTTGCATTATCATATAAGAAAATTCTGTATAAGTTATTCCATCATCTAATCTTCTTGAAACAATATCTTTTGATAACATATAATTAACATTAAAATACTTTCCATAATCTCTTAAATAATCAATAAAATTAATGTCTTTGCACCAATCAAAATTATTTACTACCTCACAATCAAATAAATTATTCACTTGTTTTTTTAATTCATTAAAATTATGAGTAACTTCTTCTTTTGTAATCATAGGCCTTTCTGTATCAGGTTTAGGATCTCCTATTAACCCAGTAGCACCGCCAACTAAAATAATGGGATTATGTCCATAATCTTTTAATCTTTTACAAATTAAAAATGATGATAAATGTCCAATATGCAAAGAATCTCCAGTTGGATCTGTACCAATATAAAATGTTATTTTATCGTCATTTAATATTTTTTCAATCTTTGGATCGCTTATATCTTTTATTAATCCACGCCATTTAAGTTCCTCAAATAATGTCATAATCTAGTCCTTTCTATAATAAAAAAATCATAAATAATGGGACGAGTTTAATTCCCGCGGTACCACCCAAATTTATGATTTAATCATACACTTTATTCTTAACGCGAATAACGATTTAGCTCCAGAGTTGTAAATTCTTTCTTCGCTAACAATAAAATTATAACAAATTTTCATTAAATTGCAAACATTATCACAAAAAAATTTTGATAAAATTATCAAAATTAATTCTTTTTTTTCTTATTTTCTTCTTTTTCTAATTTTTTTATAGTTTCTTCTAAAACTTTTACAGTTTTATCTTTAATTTCTTTAGTAGCTTTTTCAAGTATAGGCGTACCTTTTTTTATAGCAAGTTTACATAGATCATCAGCTTTTTTTAAAATATCTTGTCCTTTTTTCTTTGCTATCTTTAAAACTTTTTCCTTATCAAGTTCTTGAAGTTCTTCTTTTATTTCATCGATTTTTTCATTTATGTTATCTTTAACATCTTTAAAATCTATATTTTTAATAGTGTTTGCTAACTCGTTTAACTTTTTCATTAAATCCTTTCTAGTTTCACTACCTTTTTTTGGTGCAAATAACATCCCAATTCCTGTTCCTATTGCTGCACCAGCAATAAATTTTCCAAATCCTTTTTTCTTGCTCATTTATTTTCCTCCTCTATTTTTTCTTCTGTTTTTTTCTTTTTTTTAGAAAACAATTTCTTTATAATAAAGGTTATCCCATCTACAATTTTATCTGATAATGAAACTATTTTATCAGTTGCATAATCTAAAATATGAAATACCCCATTTAAAGATTGAACTTTATTATTTACATCATCTACAACTTTTTCAACTTTCGTTAAAGTTCTAATAATCTTTATACCTAATATTATGCCAACCACTAACATAATTATTAATAAAATATATACTAATATTGGCAACAACTGAGTTAAAAAGTTCATTATTCTTCTCCTTCTTTCTTATCATACATTGAATCTATTAAATTAAACAAATCCGTTTCTAACGTATCATTTTCTAAATTTTCTTTTTCTTTCTCTGCCTTATTATTTATTTCGTCTAATCCATTTTCAATTTCATCCAATATGTCCAAAGGATTATTTTTCTCTTCTTTTTCAGGATTTTTAGATTTATCTTGATCTAAATTAATACTAATTGTATCGATTAATAAATCATCAATAGATTTATCATTTTCAACGTTTTCCAATTTTATTTCTGTAGCTGTTGTTGAAAAAGTATTTTCTATATCAGTTTCCAAAGGTCCAAAAGCTTTCTTACGAATTTTATCAATATCTAGCGGTTTTTCATTCTTATGTTGTTTAGATTGAATATCTTCCTTTTTATAATTTTTATCTAATATTCCATATACTGGTGAAATAACTGGAGATGGCTTAAACGGAGTAGAACTAGATTTTTTTGGTTCCTCTTTTAACGAGTCAAAGTATTTTTTATCTACATCAACTTTTCTTTTTGGTTCTCTAAATTCTCTATGTCCTGAAGTTTTTTCACTTCTAGTTTTTACTTTTACATCTTCATCAAAAGCAAGAGGAAATGGAAAAGTAGGCTCTGACTTGTATAAATCTTTTTCACTTACTTCCTCAGTTTTTTTAGGTTGTGGTTTTTTTATCTCATAATATGATTCTTTTTTTTCTTCTTGTTGTTGGATTTTCAAATCCTCTTTCTTAGGTAATTGAAATTTTTCTTTCTTTGGTGTTTCTTTTATTTCTTCTGTTTCTACTTCTTCTTCAAAAAGTATATCTTTTATCTTACTAAATAATCCCATTGTTTAGCACCTTCCTTAATTAATCAAATCCATATCTGGAATTTCTTCTTCATAATTATCATAAATTTCTTCATAATGAATAAATTCACTATTATCTTTATTTTTTTCAAAAATACTATAATCACTTTCATTAGTGTTTAAGATATCATCACCGATTATATTATTTATGATTTTGCGATTATATTTAATAGAAGATAATATAGTAATTGAATTAAGAATTGCTTGATTTATATTTTTACTATCTACTATTACTTCTATTTTAGCATAATTATACATCATTTCAACTAGATATTTATCATTTTTCTTATTTATCGTTAAATAGCCGCTTTTATCTTTATGATTTATTGGGATTACATTATTATCGTTTATATCCTTGTAATCGAAAGTAGCTTTATTATAATAACTTACTAAATCAATATATAAATAATAATTAGTTTTATTGTCAGTAATCGTCTCATTAAAATCACTATATCTAATAGATCGCATTTCTCTTGGTATATAATATTTATAACCATTGCGATAAGTATTGCTAATGTTTATTTTTTGGCTAAGAACATTTTTGATAATTTCATTATAGTTACTAGATGCAATATTTGTGCAACCACAAATTATCAAAGACATTAATAGTATTAAACATATTTTTTTCATATTAAAACCTACCTTATTAATTATAACAAAAATTAAAAAGAATTTAAATATTATTTTTTTGTAGCTATTAATGAGTTTATTTTAATTCCTAAATTTTTAAATTTAATCTCATACTCTGTTTCTACATTATCTATATTTTCATTGTGCAAATCGGTTGTTAAATAATCTATCTTATAGCCATAAGCTTTTAAACTTTCTAAGCTGAAATTAAACAAATCATTATTATCAGTTTTTAAAATAATTTTTTTAGTACCCCTAAAAATATGATCATATATTTTTAAAAAATTTTCATGTGTTAATCTTCTTTTATGATATCTTTTTTTAGGCCAGGGATCAGAAAAATTCAAATATAATGTATCAATTTCATGATCAAAAATATTTGCTAAATTATTAGCATCCTCCCTAATAACTTTTAAATTTTTAGGGATTTCTTTAGTAGCTTCAATTTTTAAAATTGCTCTAGCGATAACACTATCAAATTTTTCTAAACCAATAAAATTTATATCTGGATATTTTAAAGCCATCTCATAAATAAATCTTCCTTTTCCCATGCCAATTTCTAAATGTATGGCATTATTATTATTAAAATTATCAATAAAATGACCTTTGAATTTTTCAGGATTATTTATTATAAATTCACAATTTTCTAATATTTCTTTAGTGTTTTTTAAATTTCTAAGACGCATAACATCACTCTTTTCTTTGAAACTTTTTATCTATTTAGAATATAATATTTTAGACTAAGGAGGTTTTTATGAGAAAGGATAGGAATGCTTTTTTTGGTGAATCAAGTATGCAACAAAGCGGATTTTTTCCAAATAATACACCGAATATGAATATGATGTACCCAAACAATAATATGATGCCGTATTCAAGCGCTACTCAAAGTTCAAGCTTTTATTCTGGGCCGGCAAATATGAGTATGCAAACTAATACTATGAGCAGCGAAATTGATTCCCGTTTAGCCAAAATGGAAAGACAAATCAATCGTTTAGAAGCTAGGGTTTCTAAATTAGAAACTAACCCTACATCATTAAACAATATAGAAAGCAACGATATAAATTTAAATTCTTCTATGTATATGATTTAATTTAGCTTACTTTTTTAGTAAGTTTTTTCTTTATTTTATTTATGTATGAAGCGCCTAATACTTCCTTAAATAAATTCAATTTTAAAGATGGTAATACGTAAGCTATAAGTCCGACAAATGTATATAAGATTACTATTAAAATACTATTTAATTTCGATGTTGTATTGAAAGGAATAAACATTTTTAATACGATTAAAGACATAAGCATTATTATAGTCGGAATTAATATTTTTAAACAAGTCTGAAAAGCCTTTTTGTATTTAATATTAAAATCTTTTTTTATTATTTTAAGTCCAATAATTACTGAAAGTGTATAACCTATCATGGTTGAAATTAAAGCCCCATAAAAAGGATAAATTCCTATTCTGTTAAATAATAGCATTAATGGTACATCTAAAATTGCATTAACTAAAAATCCAGTTAATGAGCATTTATAAACTGCTTTAAAGTTATTAACACCTTGTAGTGTACTTGAAATTACCATGTACATATTTGTAAAAATTGCATTAAAGATACTAACTTCAAATATTATTGGACCATAAAAACTATTCCCATAAAAAATAGTCCACACAGGTTTAGCTAAAAAAGATAAGCCAATAACCATTGGTAAGGAAACAAAAAATATAATTTCAATTGCTTTATTTAGCTTATCACTAACTTCATTCCATTTTTTTAATGTAAAAGATTGAACTATATTTGGAATTAAGCTAATAACCATCCCAGAAGCAATCGCCACAACAATCATATTAAGTTTCCCACCCCATGTCGTAATTGCGCTAGTAATAAACTCAACATCAGATGCATTATAATTTAAAGAAGTTAAAGTTCGTAAAATTAAAATCATATCAACAAAATTATAAATATTAGCTGCTATATTAATGATAATAAATGGAATAGCATATGATGCTATTTTTTTTAAAATTTCTTTATCAGATACCTTATCTTTTTTTAAAGGTCTGTCCAAACTTAAATCTGATTTATTATTTTTTATCTTTCTTAAAATATAAGCATAAGCAACACAGCCACTAACAAAAGCACCTAATATAGCTATACCTACTGCAAAAGTAGTAGAAGTTTTAAAAATATTGATTGCAATATAACTTCCGACAATAATTATTAAAACTCTTACTATTTGTTCAATCAATTGACTTTTAGAAGATGGAGCAATAAATTTATGTCCTTGCAAAAAACCTTTTGAAACACTTAAATATGGAATAACAAGTAACGCAAAAGAAACGCATCGGACAATAAAAGCTACATCATTAATTGTATTTCCACCAGATAAATCCCCTATAATTAATGAAGCAATTGGTTTGGCAAAAATAAATAATATTAAAAATACAAAAATAGAAATATAAGAAATTATTTTTTTACCTAGTTTAAAAGCTCTTACTTTTGCTTCTTGCATACCCAATGTAGCATATTCATTAGTTATTTTACTCATTGCTACAGGTATTCCTGCAGAAGATATTCCTAAAAAAATTAAATATATATTGTAGCCATAGCCATATAAAGCACTACCTTTTTCGCCAACTGTAGCATAAAATGGTATAACATAAAGCATTCCTAATATTTTTACCATTACTATAGCTAGCGTCGCAATTATAGTACCTTCAATGAATGAATTTTTTTTCAAATGTTTACACCTCTTTAACTTTATATAAAATCATAGCAGAAAAACAATAAACCTGTTCTTCACTAAATATACCTATTGCCACTTGATACTTAATATCAATTATATCATAATTACCACTATTAATAAAACTATTAATGCTTTTTTCTAGATCTTTTTCATGATTTTCGTCAAATATTTTTACTTGCATATGTGCACCTCTATTTTAAATAATATTATAAATAAATAAAAATTTTTGTCGATAAAAATTGACGATTTTATAATACTATGATAGCATAATAACTACTTTAAAATTAAAAATTTATAACAAATACAAATAAAAAGTTAACACTAGGAGCTAAAATCATATGAAAATAATTAAAAATCTACCTATGATTTATTTACGTAATACAGAAAAATTATCTTTTGAATCAGAGGCAAGTCTTTTATATTTATGCGATGCAAAATATAGAAATCAATTTTTTAAATTTAATAATAAAATTTATCATTTTAAAATTACTCCTAGAATAGCTGAAGAGTTAGTTGGAGAAAATATTTCAGATTTTTTCGATTTACAAACTGTACATAGTGAAATTTCTAAAATTAAATTTAAACGTTTTTCTCACAAATCCATTTGTATTTTATTAACAGAAGTTTTCACTAATGAAAGCCATCAATATTTTTCTTTTGGCGATTTTAATCAAATTAAAATTAACGATGATATTGGCTTAGATAATTTAAATCATTTAGAATATATAAATCACTATAAACTCTCACCAAAAAATTTGCAAGAATTAGGTAATGATCTTCGCAAAATGATAGTTTGTGATTTTTTAACTAATCAATTAGATAGACATATTGGTAATTTTATGTTTGAAAAAGACAAACTAGGCTATGTGAAATTATGTCCTGTTTTTGATTATGAAAAATCATTAGATTCAACAAAAGATGTTATATTTTATAATATGTTTAACCTTGATTTAAATAGTCCAAAAGTTTTGCAATTTATTCGACATGACAAATATTTACAATTTCTTTTTATTAAAGCTATGAGCTTAAATATAAATGATCGTTTAAATCAAATTGAAAATATATATCCTATTAAATTTTCTAGTGAAGAAAGATTTAATTATACTAATTGTATAGCTAAAAAGCAAAATGAAATTATTACTAAAAAATTAATAAATAAATAATGTGAAACTGAAATTAGTTTCACATTATTTATTTTACGACAATATTAACTATTTTGTTTGGGATGTAAATAAACTTAACTATTTGTTTTTCTTCAATAAATTTTTGGACATTTTCAACACTTAAAGCCTTATCTTTAACTGACATTTCATCCTCATTAATAGTTATATTAATAGCGCCTCTTAATTTTCCATTTACTTGAACCCCAATTTGTTTTGTTTCATCTTTTGTCTTTTCTTCATCATATTTTGGCCAACGACTATTTACAAAAGCATCTCCCAAATTACATATTTCATTTAGTTCTTCTGTAATATGCGGTGCTATTGGGTTTAATAATTGAAGTAAAATACGATAGTCGGCTTTAGAAATAGATGGAAGTTTATCATATTCATTTAACATAATCATTAAAGATGAAACTGCGGTATTGTAATTCATAGTTAAAATATCTTCTGTGACTTTTTTAATTGTTTTATGAATAATATTTTCTAATTCTTTAGAATAAACAATTGAATCATTTAGTTTATTCTTAAGACGATAAATTCTATCTAAAAATCTTCTACACCCTTTTAAACCATTTTCACTCCATGAAGCATCTTTTTCGTAATCACCAATAAACATTTCATAAGTTCGTAAAGCGTCCGCTCCAAATTCTTCAACACAATCATCTGGATTTATAACATTTCCACGGCTTTTACTCATTTTTTCACCATTTTCACCTAATATCATGCCATGAGCAACACGCTTTTTAAATGGCTCTTTTGTTACAACCAAGCCTTGATCATAAAGAAATTGATGCCAAAATCTTGCATATAATAAATGTCTTGTTGCATGCTCCATTCCACCATTATAATAATCTACCATACCCCAATAATTCATTGCATCTTTTGAAACGAATTCTTGATCATTTTTTGGATCCATATATCTTAAATAATACCAACTAGATCCGGCCCAGTTTGGCATAGTATCAGTTTCTCTTTTAGCATTTCTACCACATTTAGGACAAGTTGTATTTACCCATTCTTTAATATTTGCGAGTGGACTTTCTCCATTATCAGTCGGCTCATAATTAGCGACTTTAGGAAGCAATACTGGTAAATCCTTTTCCGGAACTGGTACCCATCCACAAGTATCGCAATAAATCATCGGTATTGGTTCTCCCCAGAATCTTTGACGAGAGAAAATCCAATCTTGTAAACGATAATTTGTTGTTTTTTTGCCAATTCTTTTTTCTTCTAAAAATTTAAGCATCTTGTCTATTGATTCTTTTTTATTAGTCATTCCAGTTAAAATGCCAGAATTTATCATTTCTCCATCCTCAGTATAAGCTGCTTTAGAAATATCTCCACCTTTAATAACTTCAATAATTGGAATCTTATATTTTTTCGCAAAAGCGTAATCTCTTTCATCATGAGCAGGAACCGCCATAATTGCTCCTGTTCCATATCCCATTAATACATAATCAGAAACATATATCGGTATTTCTTCATTATTAACTGGATTTATTGCAGTAAGTCCCTCTATTTTAACTCCAGTTTTTTCTTTTGTATTATCTGTTCTTTCAATTTCACTTTTATTTTTAGCTTCTTCCTGATATTTATTTATTTCCTTAATGTTTTTTATATTATTAGCATATTTAGATAAATAAGGATGTTCAGGTGAAATAACCATAAATGTTACTCCATATAAAGTATCACATCTAGTTGTAAACACTTTTAATTTGGCATCTACTTCTTTTATATTAAAATCAACTTCTGCTCCTACACTTTTACCTATCCAATTTATTTGTGCAGTCTTAATTTTATCCATAAAATCTGTATCTTGTAAGCCATCTAACAATCTTTCAGCATAAGAACTCATTTTTAACATCCATTGGCTTTTTAACTTTTTTGTTGTTTTATTTCCACAACGTTCACAAACTCCGCCAGCAGCATCTTCATTAGAAAGCCCTGTTTTACAATTAGGGCACCAATTAATTTGTGCTTCTGCTTTGTATGCCATACCATGTTTTACAAATTGTAAAAATTGCCATTGTGTCCATTTATAATATTCTGGATCAGTTGTAGAAAACTCTCTACTCCAATCAAAACTTAAACCTAAAGATTTAATTTGTCCTTTAAATGTTTTAATGTTTTCTTTGACAGCATCTGCGGGATAAATATGATTTTTAATTGCATATTGTTCAGCAGGTGCGCCAAAAGCATCCCAACCCATTGGGAATAATACATTAAATCCTTGCATTCTCTTAAGTCTTGCCATAGCATCTAAAGCAGTATAACTTCTAACATGACCTACATGAAGACCGGCCCCAGATGGATAAGGAAATTCCACTAATATGTAATATTTGTCTTTTTCACTTTTATTTTTTGTTTCAAAACATTTATTTTCTTCCCAATAATTTTGCCATTTTGTTTCAATTTTTTTTGCGTCGTACATTTTCTTTTTTCAATCCTTTCTTAACCAGCTTACGTCCTAGCAATTCATAGCATATGTAAATAAGAATTAATAATATAATAAAACCTATAATCATTTGGAAAATATAATTCAAAGGAATTAATGAAACTACTGCTCCCGTAAATGATATAATAAATGCATTTACAAAGCCAATAATATTAAGAAGCTTTTTTCGATTAATTTTTTGAATATCCAAATTAAATTTATATACTAAATAATTTAGTTCTCCCATATTTTCATATTTTTTCTTTTTTAATCTATACTTATTCAAAACCAAAATATAAAATAAATAAATAATAATAAATATTAATACAAAAAATATTAAAAAATTCATGTTGCCTCCTTTTTATTAAAAAAAAGCACTCTCATCTAAGGACGAAAATGCCGTGGTACCACCTTAATTTATTTCTCTAATATTCGATAAAGGTAATAAACCTAACACTTAAAAAAGCAAGTTCATTAATTTCAAATATTAGTTTCCACCAGCCACTAATTCTCTATGTATTATTCATTAATTACTACTCTTTTTCTTTGCTTATTAATATAATAAATTATTTATAAGTCGAAGTCAATAATTATTTCTATAAACTATTATTTTTTTGTATAAACATATATTTTATCTTGAGAATCTTCTAAAATAAGTTTTTTCGCAGTGGATAAATGCAATTTCCTAATATACTTTTGCAATAAATCATCATCATTTTTAAAACCATATTTTAAAAGAATAGAGCCCTCGTCGTTTAAATTATTTTGTATTACTTTTATCATAAAATTTTTAAAAGAATGAAAGCTTCCTCCACGATAATCTAAAATATTAGACAAATTTATAAAATCATATTTTTTTTCAAAAACATTAGGAATTTCATAAATATCCGCTCTTTTAAAAGTTAAATCATAATTTAATAATTTGTTTTTTAATCTTATAAATAATTCTTTATCTAAATAAGGTATTTTATCAGGGTTAATATCGCAATCGTCTCCAATAAAGAAAACATTAACATTTTTAATAAATTCATCCCAAAATAATATAAAATTATAATCTTTTATACTTTTTTTTATTTGTCTGTAAAAAAAGTATGCATAATATTGGAAATTATCATAAAGTTTATTAAATTCATTATAATTTAAATATTTAATAGCATACATTTTAAATTGCATTAAATAATATGCTAGTTTATTTATATCAAAAGTATCTACTGTTTTTGCGCCCATTAATATTGCATTCAATGCTTGATCTCCAGATCCACAAACCGTTAAGACATCTTTGTTTTCTAAATCAAATAATTTGTAATAGCCATAAATATCCTCATTAGAAAATTTATACGCTTTATAAAAATTTTGGTCAATATTATAAAAATCACCATATATGTTATATAACGATTCTTTTAATTCTAGTATATCTTTAAGTGCTTCCATAAAATTCTCCTTATTTTTTTCCTTTAAATTAGTATAATATTTGGTTCATATTTATTTTTAAATTCTTGGTTTATAAGTTAATACTACGTTTTGAGCATTCTCATTATGATTTTTTTCAACACCCTCTATAAAATTATATGAATAATGATTCCATTTTTTTGCAAGTTGATAACAAATACCTTCTTTAAGTTCTTTTTCTAATAATAATTGTGCAAAAATAGTGCTATTTATTTTATTTTTATATGGTATATTAAAACCTTTCTTTAATCCATCTGCTGCTATTTCAAAACCATAACAAGCTTGGATACAACCATTTTCTGATAACAAAGTACTAAGCTTTTTATGTATAAACATATTTACATTATAAGGTGTTGAAATTTCAGAAATATTTTTATAATATTGTAAAATATTATCTAAAATAATTAAATCATATTTATCAGCAAATTTTATTGGGATGTCACATAAGTTGGCTTGATAATATTGTATAGTACTTTTCCCTTTTCTTAAAATGTTTTGTAATTTATAATACTCGTCCTCATTGTAAAATGAAATATATTTTTTTAAATAGTTTAAAGTTAAGTTATGATTAAATTTAAACAATCCGCTTAATATTAAATCTGGGCTATAAAACATTTCAAATAATGGACCAAAAACAAACTCTACATCTTTTGGAACAAAAGGCGATAATTTTGAATAAAGCTCATTAGAAAGAAAATTTGAAATTTCGCTTTTTTGAAATATATTTTTTTGATATTTTAATGTAAAATGTTTTATAAAATCTTTATATTTTAAATGAATTATTGCAGTCTTCATGTATTCAAAGTATAATCTTTGCAGTTCATTAATATCAAATAAATCTACTTTAGTAGCACCATTTAATAAAGCTTCATAACCGTGTGCACCAGTAGAACCAACTGCTAATACTTTTTTATAATCGTTATACAAAGACATTGTATCAATAACATTTGAAGTTGAAGCCAAATAAATTGAACTATATTGATTAAAAGAAATATTTTCATTTTTATGTGGTATTGTAACTAATTCAAATGCTTTTTCTCTTGCCTCAAGAAGGTTGCTCATAATTTTCCCCCTTCATTTCGAAAATATTATACATTAAATTCAGTTTTTGTCAAATAAAAAAAGGAGGATTATCCCCTTAAAATTCTGCTACATATTCTAAAAGTCTAATAAACATTTTAACAAACATATTTTCAAGACCTAGTTTTTTTAATTTCCTAATCTGAATTCTCTTTTTTCTTATATCAAGCTCACTAAATATAATATTTGCAATTTTTCCTTTAAGTTCAGTTTTAATTTTGGCATCATTTATAATAGATTCAATATCTTCATTAATCAATCTTACTGCATCAATTTCAATATCTTTCCCTTTGCAATTAATACTTAATTGTTTTGTAGTTGGGACATTTAAAATTTCAACAATAAAATCAGTGTCATCAACATATGAGTTAACTTCAATTTGTTCTGAACCCAAATACACTATTACATCATCAGCTTGTTTTGTATTTCTAAATCTTATTTTATAATTTCTTTCATCAGGAATAATTCCAGTTTTTCCATCAATAGGGCGAATTATAACTGTATAATTATTAGCTTGATAATTGTAATCAATTTGAGTTGTAATATAATAGCCACTTTCATAAAGTGAACTAAATCCATCATCCTCATATAAATTATAAGTATTGCTCTTACCTGGGAAGATATGAATTTCCATTTCTTTTGGAGGATTTGTTACATTTCGATTTTTTTCTAAAATAGCTAATGGGATTATTGAACCACTTTTGGCAAACACTGGATAATCTTCATCCTTATAAAAAGCAACATAACGTTTGCCGCCTGGGAATTTTTTCCCAGTCTTAAAATCATACCATGTGCCATTCGGTAAAAAAATTCTTTCCATAGCTCTATTCATGACAGTGTCTTTAGGCGTAGTAATTGGCGAAATAAATAGTTCACTACCAAAAAAATATTCATTTTTATATATTGGTTCATCAAATATTTTTGGATAAGTATAATAAAGTGGTTGAACTAAAGGTAACCCGGTTTTATGATATTTGTAACCCTCATTATATATATAAGGAATTAATCTTTGCCTTAAAATACAATAATCTTGCACAATATTTAAAGTTTTAATTTCCCATTTCCATGGTTCTCTTTTATAATATCTTCCTTCCTCTGCTGCAAATCTAAAAATTGGGCTATAAACTCCTAATTGTACAAATCGTCTATACAATTCTTCATCTTCTGTTCCATTTTTGTATCCACCAATATCATGACTCCACCAAGAGACTCCAATATTACTAGCAGATGCATTAAAAGCTGGAAGTGATTTTAATGTTTCCCAACTAACATACGTTTCTCCCGAATAATGTATAGGATAACGATGAGGCGCTATAAGTCCATTTCGAGAAAGTATCATACCTCTTTGTGTTTCATATTGTTTATAATAATTAAAATGATAATGATTTAAAGCTCTTAACGTTTGTAAATTTCCTCCTTTAAAATAGTCTATCCAAAAAAAATCTATTTTACTTTCCGTTAAAGGTCGAATAAGATTATTAAAATAAGAATTAATAAAATTTTTATCATATACATTTAATGGCACTATAATGTTTTTATCAACATTAATATCTTTGGCAAAAGACATATAATTTGGCTCTGTTGGAAGGACACCATTAATAGGATTAATATTAACTCCTAAATGTATTGCTCGCTCGTGCAAATAATTTATAAATTCTTTTGGATTTGGAAAAAGCTTTGGATTAAACGAATAACCACTTTTAACTAATTTTTTATTAACTAATTTTTGCTCATGCCAATAATGTCCTAATAAAATAACTGATATAGGTATTTTATAATGATTAAATTTATTAACTAATTCTTTAATATCATCTTCGTTATATCTCTCGTTTTTATACCACCATATACCTAATGCATATCTTGGAATTAAAGGAGGAAATCCTGTTAATGTAAAATAATCTTTTAAACATAATCCAAAATCTTTTCGATAAGTAAATAAATATAAATCAATTCTTTTTTGATTCCCTTTAACAAAGGTACCATCTTTTTCAAAAATTAAAGAAGTTGAATCATCAATTGAAACAAATCCATCAGTTGAATATAATCCTTTTTTTAATTCCATTTTATTATCATCTAAACTAATAGCTGTTCCTTTAAAATTTCTAACCTCAGGATGATTATAATACCAAACACGATCGGAATTTAATAATGTAACACGAAGATTAGCATCTGGAGCAATTTTTGAACCAACAAATGGTTTTTCTTTATGATACTCTAATTTAAAATACTTAGTTTCTATAATTATTATATTATTATCTTGTTTTACTTGAAAATCTGGCACTTTAAAATCCCTGCATATAGCAAGTTCGGTTGGTCTATTTTCAAATGCACCATTGGCATCATATTCAAGTCTTAATAACATTTCACTTAAAACTGTAATACGATACTTATGTCCAGTAAACGTTGCATTTGGATTACTTACAGATTTGTTATAGTCTACCTTAAAATATTCAGGTAACATAACATCGCCCCTTTTATTATAGATATATCTTAACAAAAAATAAAAAAAAATACAAGCTAGTTCACTTATATCTTTTATTTTTTTCTATATAATGTCGATGTTATAATTTAAAGACTTATTGACATTTTGCGTATAATGTTTATTTAAAAATATTTGTAATTGCAATTGTTTTTTTTCATAAGGTTTTAATTTAATTGTTTGTATTTGGTAATAGTAATTATAATCATCTTCTTTTTGTAAGTTATTTAATTTAAATTCTTTTTTATCATATATAATATACAGATCATCTAAATTCATCGTAGATACTTTATTAACAATTAATATTATTTTATATTTTCTATTTTGATCTTTTGTATTATTTATTTTAATATTATGAGTAATTGTATTATTAATATCATTTGTAATTATATTATTTATTTTTTCATTAGTAAAAATTACGTCTTGATTATTTACAAAAGACTTTGAATTTTTTAAAATATTTTGTAATCCATTGCTATTCCATACACAATAACTTATTATTGTTAAAATTATAACTAATACTAAATGAATAATAATATTAGTAATCTCTTTTTTTATCATAATATCCCCCCTAAATTAGGAAATATTATATAAGAATTAATATTAAATTGTCAAATTTTCAATTCTTTTTTTATTACTACTTTCATTTGTTCTAAATCACTAGCTTTTTCAAATATTTCATTATTATAATTATAAAAAGAATTAAGTTCTTTTATCATTATTTTCAAATTTTCAAGCATTTTTTTATAAGCTTTTTTATTATCAAAAGCTAATGAAGAACTTTCAAAATCAATTAATTTAACATGTTTTGTAATAGGATTTATTAAAAAATTTTTTGAATGTATATCAATATAAAAAATTTCTGCTTTATAAAGTTCACTTAAAATTTCTATTATTTTTAAATAAATTAAAAATAAATCCGTAGCATTTTTTTTATTAGAAAAATATTCAAAGAGAGTTTTATATTTTTCAAAAAGTGGGATTTCTTGACCAATAATTTTATTTTTAATTGTTACTACTCCCATGGGAAATGTTGTTAAATTTATTTTTTCTTGTCTACTTTGTAATTCTAGAATCAATTTGGCATCATCATGAAATGTATATTCATAATCTGCAAAATCTTTATAAATTCTAAAAGCTCTGTTTTTATCATATCTTGATTTATAAATATATACACCCATCCCATTTGACGAAGAAAAAAAAGGGTTATTTTTATAATCCGTTTCTGCAATTAAATTTCCGAAGCTTCCAATTAAATTACTTTTCTCAGAAAAATTAATATTTTTAATATTATATTTAATGCCTTTTGAATCAATAAAATAATTTTTTATTTGATACAATATTTTTCACCATTAAATAGTATGATTATAAAAAAAATATATTAATATTTTATTTTTTCTTAAATCCTGATAATATAAACCCAACTTTATATATAATTTTATCGTTGTTTTTAATAGCAACTTGTTTAAATATTGCTTTACCGCCAACAGTTAATGCTGAAATTATTGCTGCAATTAAAACAGTAATTAAAGATAAAGATATATTATATCTATTGGAAATTAAAATACTTAAAGAAACTCCAAGCGAACCACTTATTACACCACACACATCTCCAACAACGTCATTACAAATACTTGATACATTTGCTGAATTTTTAATTAAATCGACTGTTTTAGATGCTCCTTTTATTTTTTTTGCAGACATAGCATGAAAAGTGGATTCTTTACTTGTTAAAGCACTTGTGCCAATCATATCAAATATTATACCTACTATTATAATTAGAAAAGTAAGTATTATAAGAATAATCTCATTAAATTTGCTAGCAAAAGCATTTGTCCCAAGGCCAAAAATTATTGCTAGAAAAAAAGAGATTATAAATATTTTTATTATTGATCTCTTTTTATTCATATAATTCTCCTTTAATTTGTGTGGTTAATTATAAATTAATTTTACGGCTTTAGGTCGAGTTGAATTTCTCTATTTTCTCTCCTTTGGTTACCCTCGGGCGATTTCTCTTTATAGAAAATAATTAACTGTCGCCAAATTAATGACTCGATTGCCACTTAGTCCGTATTTTAATCTTTATAACTTAACACTCTAGAGGTTTTCCCTAATGCTTTAAATTACCCTTATTCGCTATAAAAATATAAAGTATATCATTGTCTGATCAGTACAATATCTTTATATTTCGCACGACATGTTAATTGATTAACAAGCAGTAGATTTTTAGCCCTACCTTCCGATAATTTTTCCGCAACTAGAATAATGCACCACAATCAATTAATAAATAAATTTTATCATATTTCTTTAATTTTGTCAAAAATACATCCTTTTTATGTACTACATAATATGTTTTCAAATGGAAAATATAATTAATTTTTTTTTAATTTTTATAAAACTATTGGGATTTACCTTAGTCTATTTTCTCACTTTCTCATATTTTTAATTTATGAAAGTTATTTCAGATATTATATTTTTAAATTGGGGATATTTATCAAAATTATCTTTTATATTTTCTTCAATAAATTTTGCACTATCTTTCTTAGCTTGTAAAAGAATTTTAAAATCTTTTTTTAAATTTGCCATTTTAAAAGACATATCTCCACTTTGGATTGTACCAAAAATATCTCCTTCTCCTCTTATTTCATAATCTTTTTCACTAATATAAAACCCATCATTTGATTCTTCCATTACTTTTAATCTTTTAGTATCATAGTTGCTTATTAAATAACAATATGATTGATCTTCTCCTCTGCCAACACGTCCTCTTAGTTGATGAAGTGTTGCAAGTCCAAATCTTTCGGCATTAAATATAATCATCATATTAGCATTTTTTACATCAATACCTACTTCAATAACCGTAGTTGAAATTAAAATATTTATTTCATTATTTTGAAATTTATTCATAATGTTATCTTTTTCTTGTGGCTTTATTTTGCCATGAATAACACCAATGTTTACTTTATTATGAAAAGCTAATTTAAATTTTTCAGCCAAATTATTAACATTATTTAAAGTGCTTTCTTCATCTTCTTCAATCATTGGGGCAACTACATAAACTTGATGATGATTTTTTACACTTTCTAACACATGTAATAAAATGTCTTTAATTTCTTTTTCTTTTTTTACTTTTGTTATGATTTCCTTTCTTCCTTTTGGTTTAGTTTTAATTATCGAAATATCCATATCTCCATATAATGTTAAAGCATATGTTCTAGGTATTGGAGTTGCACTTAAATATAAAACATCAGTTTTTACCCCTTTATTTTGCAAATTTTTTCGCTGATTAACACCAAAACGATGTTGTTCATCAGTTATCACCAATCCTAAATTTTTAAATTTTATATTTTCACTAATAATTGCATGAGTTCCAACTATTAAATCTATTTCTCCATTTTTTAACTGCAAAATAATATTATCTTTTTCTTTTTTATTAATACTTCCAACTAAAAGTCTTACTTTTATTCCATAATTATCAAATATTTCCATAATGGAATTATAATGTTGGGTTGCTAAAATTTCAGTAGGAGCCATTAAAGCGCTTTGATAACCACTTAAAAAATTAATATAAATTGCAATTACAGATATTATTGTTTTTCCACTTCCAACATCCCCAAGAAGCAAGCGATTCATTCTTTTTTCATTATTTAAATCATTAAATATATCCATTACTGCTTTTTCTTGATCTATTGTCAGTTTAAAAGGAAGATTATTAATAAATTTTTCTACATCTTTATTGTTAACATTCCTTTTTATAGCTTTACTTTCTAATTTTCTTTTATAACTTAAATAATTCATTTTAAACATAAATAAAAATAATTCTTCATAAATAGTTCTTAACTTAGCTTTTTTTAAATCACTAATTGTAATTGGGTTATGTAATATTTTAATAGCTTCATCTTTAGCTAAAAAATTATAATTTGTCACTAAAAAATTAGGTATATAATCTATTAAATAATAATTAGTGGTTAAAGCGCTATTTATAATCTTATTTAAACTATTTCTTTTTATGCCATTAATAAGATGATAAATTCCTTCTATTTTCACCCCTTTAATTTTAGAAAGTCTTATATCACTTGCGATAAATTGATTTTTTATTTTGTTATATTTACCTATAAGTGTTATTTGGTCTGCTACCTTTAAATTGTTTTTCATAAAAGCACGATTAAAAATAACAACGTTTACTCTTAAATTATTAATTATTGCAGAAAATGTTAATCGATTAAGATTTCTTTTTACATAATTTACTTTGGGTATTGATTCTATAATACCTTCCACAACTATTGACGAATTTGTATTTTCATTAATATTACTTAATTTTAATATTTGATATTTATAAGGATAATAAGTTACTAAATCTAGAATATTAAAAATATGCATTTTATTTAATGTTTCTATAGTTTTTGTTCCAATTCCTTTAATATCTTCTAAATTCATAACTGCCTCCACATTAATTATACAAAAAAATTTAAAAAAATTGTAAAAAAGTGTTGACAAATAAACATTCTTCTATTAGTATATATCCTACCAATTCACTTTTAGGCGAATTGGTGCTAGTATCACACTAGCCAACCCCTTTTTATTCTTTTTTTGGAACTGTTTCTCAGGGGGACAGTTCCTTTTTTATTATTAAAAATAAAAATTGAGGATGAAAATAAAAATTTTATATTTTTAAATATTTTCTTCACTCAATTTTTTATAATATTTATATTTTTCTATTTCATTTTCTTTTATTTTATCGAATAAGTTTTCTGCTAATTTTGCATCTTTTATTTTTAAAGCATTATAACGTACTTCATTGTTTAGAAATTGTTCAAACTTTGAAAAATCCGGTTCTTTTGAATCCATTTTAAGTTGTTTTAATTTAGGATTATACCTCATAAGTAAGATATAGCCGCATTCTACAGCTAATTTTTGTTCATCAATTGCATTAGACATGCCACCTTTAATTCCCTGTTCAACGCATGGAGAATAAGCAATTATTATAGATGGTCCATCATGTTCTTCAGCTTCTTTAAATGATTGTAAAGTTTGATTGTAATTAGCCCCTAAGGAAATACTTGCAACATAAACATTTGGATAAGTCATTGCTATTTTAAATAAATCCTTTTTATGAGTTCTTTTACCCATTTCAGCAAATTCGGCTACAGCAGACATTCGAGTAGACTTACTCATTTGGCCACCAGTGTTGGAATAGACTTCTGTATCTAAAACTAAGATATTAATATTGTCATTACTAGAAAGGATATGATCAATTCCGCCAAATCCAATATCATATGCCCAACCATCACCTCCAATTACCCAAGTAGTGTGTTTTTTTTCATCATATTGTCTTTTTAATGACAAGTCCATACCATACCCAAATTCAGCATTATCTTCAAATAAACTGCTTGCCCAAGGAACACTATAAGGCGTATTAGGTAAAGAGCCGCCATAAATGCTTGAACATCCTGTAGCATTAGCAATAATGAGTTTATCTTTAAATAATTGCGTTAATAATTTAATATATGAAGTTTCTCCACAGCCTGCACATGCTCCGGAAAATTCAAAACCAGGCTTTATAAATTGACTGTTTCTAACATTATAAATATTATCATTCTTAGGATTTTCATAATTGTTAAATAAATCATCAGCTATAGCTTGATTAGTTTCCTCTAGATTTCCAAAGCTTAAACATTTTGTTGGACAATGTTTAATACACAAACCACAACCTGTACAATCTTTTTCACTAATACTTATTATAAATTTTCCATCTTTTGTAATACTATCTTTAGCAATTGAAGCATATTTATGATTATCATTTAACTTAAATGGTCTAATAACTGCATGTGGGCAAATAAATGAGCATTGGTTACATTCTATACATTTATTTTTATCCCATTTTGGGACTTGTTTACTAATAGATCTTTTTTCTAACTTTGACATAGCTCCGACAAAAGATCCATTTTTTAATGGTAGCAAAGATGAAACAGGTAATTTATCCCCTTCATCTGAATTAATCGTTTCAAAAATATCTTTATTTTTATTTTCCACTTTTTCAACTGTAAATTTTTCTGTAATTATTTTTGTTTGCGAAGAAATATCTTTAATGGAATTAATATTCGCTATAACAATATCTTGTCCTTTAGTTTTAAACTTATCTTCAATGCTTTTTATCATATATTTTTGGTAATCATTAATATTTAGTTCTTTTAAAATCAATGCTTCTATAATCTTGCTAATCTTACCAGAAATATTATTTTGATTAGCAATTTCATCAGCATTAATAGTTATTACTTTAATATTTTTTTCATTTATTATTCGTTTTGTATTATTATTAATATATTTGTTTAAATAATCAAAATCTTTATTTGTATTAATTATTAAAATACCGTTTTGAGTTATTTTTTCTAATGTATTAAAGCGATTTAAATATTTTAATTTGGTAACTACTACGATACTAGGATTCTCTACATAAAAAGGCGCATTAATAATGTCATCAGATATTCTTAAATGACTTACGGTAAGTCCTCCACTTTTATGAGAATCATATTTAAAATAACCTTGAACATATTTATTTAATGAATGTCCTACTATTTTTAAAATATCTTTACTTGCACTAACCATCCCATCTGACCCATAGCCATAAATTTTAAGTTCTTTAGCATTTAAATTTAAATTATAATCATTTTTTATTTCTAAACTTAAATTGGTAATATCATCGTTGATACCAATCGTAAAACTTTCTTTTAGTTCTTTTTCTAACATATCATAAACACTTTTAATTTCTTTGGGTGATGTATTTTTTGATGACAAGCCATAGCGTCCGCCGACTATATTAATATTTTTATTTTTTAAAGTAGCACAAACATCTAAATAGAGAGGTTCCCCAACACTACCATGGCATTTCGTTCGATCTAATACAGCGATATTTTTAACGGATTTTGGCAAAATTTCTATAAAACTTTTTTTATCAAAAGGGCGATATAAATGTACTTCTATTAAACCAACTTTTTTATTTTGCTTATTTAAATCGTTTACTACTAATTTAATTGTATCATTTATACTACCCATAGCGACAATAATATTGCTTGCATGTTCATCTCCATAATAATTAAATGGTTTAATATTTACTTTAAAATAATCATTTAATAAATTCATGTAATATTTTACATTTTGTACTACTTTTTGATAATCTTGGTTTTTTCCTTCCGTTATTTGAAAATAGACATCTTCATTATTAGCTAAACCTTTCTGAATTGTTCTACCAGGTTTTAGCGCATTTAATTTAAAATTATTTAAAGCTTCTTTGTCGATAATAGAAGATAAAAATTTTTTAAAATGTTGTTCGTCGTAATTCTCAATAGTATTTATTTCATGACTAGTCCTAAAACCATCGAAAAAATGTAAAAAAGGTAAAGAAGATTTTATTGCACACAAATGTGCTAAAGCGGCATTATATAAACACTCAAAAACATTTGTTGAAGCAAGAATATTAAATCCTGTATTAGAAACAGCATAAATATCTTGATGATCACCAAATATAGACAAAGCATGAGTAGATAGGCTTCGTGATGCTACATGAATAACGCACGGTAGCATTTCACCAGCTATTTTATACATATTCGGTATCATTAATAACAATCCTTGACTCGATGTAAATGTTGTTGCCAAAGACCCTGTAATTAATGCTCCATGTAATGCTCCAGCTACTCCGGCTTCGCTTTGCATTTCAATTACATCTACATTCGTATTAAATAAGTTTTTTTTATTGATTACACGTAATTTATCAATATTTGAAGCCATTGGACTTGAAGGAGTTATTGGATAAATCATGCACATTTCACTAAATAAATATGCGATATTCGATGCCGCAATATTCCCATCTAAAATTTGTTTCATATTATCACCAATTATATTATATCTAACAATTTTAAAAAACTTAAGTTTTTTATTAAATTTTATTAAATAAATTAGTGAAAATAAAATTTTTGTATGATAAAATTATTGTAAGGAGGAGCTTATGAAAATATTAGTAACAGGTGGTTGCGGTTACATTGGAAGTCATACCTGCGTAGAATTACTTAATCATAATTATGAAGTTATAATCATAGATAATCTTTCTAATTCTAAAAAAGAAGTTATTGAAAAAATTGAAAAAATAACTGATAAAAAAGTTAAATTTTACGAAGGAGACGTCTGTAATAAAAATTTACTAAAAAAAATTTTTACCGAAAATGAAATTGATGCTGTTATTCATTTTGCAGGATATAAAGCTGTAGGTGAATCAGTTGAGCATCCTTTAAAATATTATCGAAATAACATCGATTCTACATTATCTTTACTAGAGGTAATGAATAGTAATAATTGTAAAAAATTTGTTTTTTCATCAAGTGCTACAGTATATGGAAAACCAAAATTCTTACCAATTAAAGAGGATTTTCCACTTTCAACTACTAATCCTTATGGTACAACAAAATTATTTATTGAAAGAATTTTAAATGATTTGTATATATCTGATGATTCTTGGAGCATTGCTATATTAAGGTATTTTAATCCAATTGGAGCTCATAAAAGTGGTTTAATTGGTGAAGAACCTAATGGTATACCTAATAATTTAATGCCTTATATTGTTAAAGTAGCAAAAAAAGAATTGCCGAAAGTTAGAGTATTTGGTAATGATTTTGAAACAAAAGATGGCACTGGTGTTAGAGATTATATACATGTTGTTGACTTAGCTGAAGGTCATATTAAAGCTGTTGAAAAAATAATGCAGGAAAAAGGAATAGATGCTTATAATCTAGGAACTGGTAAAGGTTATAGTGTTTTAGAAATTATTAATACTTTTGCTACAGTTAATAACTGTAAAATAGATTATGAGATAGTTGATAGAAGAAAAGGCGATATAGCTGAATGTTATGCTGATCCAAGCTATGCATTAGAAAAATTAGGCTGGAAAGCCGAAAAAAATCTAGAAGAAATGTGCCGGAGCTCTTATAATTTTGCAAATAAAAAAGACGATTAGTCTTTTTTTAAATTGTTAATAAATTATTATTATATTTCTCAATATATCTATTAATATTTCTTAAACCATATTCTTCATAATTACTATTTTTAATGATAAAATCAATATCTTTATCACAAATATTTAAGGCGGTTCCCTTTATATACTTTCTAATTGTTTCTTCATCAAATGTTTGAAATTGAATAATTTTATCCAATCTGTTTATTAGTTCGGGAGATAAACATTCTTTTATTTTATTATTAAAGCTTTCATTAAAACCTACGCATCTATTATTAACAATATTTGATGTCATAATAATTATACAATTATTAAAGTTTATTTGTTCTCCCTTATTATCAGTGATAAATCCTTCATCTAATATTTGCAAAAATAAATTTAAAACTTGAGAAGAAGCTTTCTCTATTTCATCTAATAAAATTACTGAAAAAGGATTTCTTCGTACTTTACTTAAAATCGGTTCATCATCATAACCAACATATCCAGATGAAACTCCTATTAATTTGTTAACGCTTATATCTAAATTATATTCACTCATATCTATTCTAACTAAATTATTATTTGTTAATGTTTTAGCAATAATTTTAGCTGTTTCAGTCTTTCCAATACCAGAAGTTCCAGTAAATAAAAAAGAAATAGGTTTATTTTTTTTATATAAATTTAATTTTAACACATCCATTATATTTTGAATTGCTGATTTTTGTCCATATATTTTATTAAACAAAGCTGTTTTTAAATTTAATAAAAGATTATTTTTACTATTTAGTAATGGTATATTTGTCTTCTCAGAAATTACTTTCAATATATCTTTTTTTAAAATATTTTTTTTATTATTACTAATTTTAGCAATATCTTTTTTTATTTTTTCTTCTTCATTTTTTAAATTTATAGCATTTTTATAATTATTATTTAGTACTTCTTTTTCTTTTTGACTGATTATATTTTTTAATTTTTCATTTTTAAGTACATATTCACTAGGAGAAATATTAGCAACTTTAACCTTAGCACACACCGAATCTAATACATCAATACATTTATCTGGATTATTACGATTAAATATATACTTTTGACTTAATTCAACAATGTCATTAATATTTCTAATAGTAATATTGATGCCATGATGTTTTTCATATGTTTTTTTTATTTTTATCAAAATATTTTTTGTTTGATCATTATTTGGTTCCTTAATATCTATAATTTGAAACCTTCGATCTAAAGCCTTTTCTTTTGCAATAAATTTATTGTATTCTTCAGTTGTAGTAGCACCAATACATTTTATTTCGCCACGAGCAAGATAAGGTTTTAAAATATTAGACGCATCGATTGCTCCCTCAGCGCCCCCTGCACCAATTAAAGTATGAATTTCATCAATGAACAATATGATATCTTTTTCAGATTTTATCTCTTTAATAATTTTAGATAGTCTCTCTTCAAATTCTCCACGATATTTTGTACCAGCAATTAAAGAGCTCATTTCTAAAGATACTATTTTCTTATTCAATAATTCTTTAGGCACATCATTTCGAATAATTTTTCTTGTTAATTCTTCTACTATTGCAGTTTTCCCCACCCCGCTTTTACCAATCAATAATGGATTATTCTTATTTTTTCTCAAAAGTGTTTCAATAATTGTATTGATTTCTTCATTTCTATCAACTACTATTTCATCTAAATCCACGTTATCATTTAATAAGGTTCCAATTTCAAAAACTAATAAATTTTCTTTTTTATTTTTTTTATTTTTTAATTCTTTATATAATTTATCTATTTCAACATTTAGACTTAGCATCAATCTGATTGCAATGCCTTCTCCTTCTTCTAAAAGCCCCAAAAACAAAAGGGAAGAAGTTACTTTTTTATCTGTTGTTTCTTCAGAATCATTAATTGCATTTTCAATTGCTCGCTTTAACAAAGGTGTGTATAAAATTACTTCACTTTTTTTTCTGCCTTTACCTACTACATTTATTAAACTTTGTTTAAAATTTTTATAGTTTAGACCATATTTATTTAATATTTTCACTATTTCATCATTACTATTTAAAATAGCTAGCAATAAATGTTCGCTCCCAACATAAGGATGATTTAATTCTTGCATTTCTTTTTCAGCATTTTTTAATATTTTACTTATTCTCAAATCAAAATTATTATACATTGTTCCCTCCATTACAATTCTATGATTATAATGTTTTTTATTTAATAATTTTATTCAAAAAAAAAGACATTAAGTCTTTTATAAAAATGCTACTAATGAAATTATCACTAATACGCAAACTAGCATGCCAACTAAGAAACGCCAGATGTAGCTTAAATATTTTTTATAAGAAATATTTAAGTAACTCAATCCAATTACAACCATCATACTTGTTGGAGCAACGAATTGTACCAAACCATAGAATGATTGTAGGATTAGCATAATAACTGGATTATTTGCTTCACTTGCAAATTGGCCTGCAAACAATGTACCAATACTTGATACAGTATAACGCATTTCAACTGTAAAGAATGAAGCTATAGCAGTGCTTATTGATGCTAAATAAATGTTGAAAGATTTAGTAAGTCCCATAATCCAATCAACAATTACAGGTAAGAATGGATATACTGTTACAAATACACAAACTGTAAATGCTAATAATACTAAAATTGTTGTCCTACACATTTTTTTAGCACCATTTATGAATGATTCATAGTAATCATTAAAATTTATTTTATATGCGATAGCAAGAATAATTGAAGCAATTATCATCATAATTTGAATCGTATATAAATCCCATGAACCAAAAGCATTAATAGTTCCTAAAATTGCTGAAACAATTTTAAAATCACCAATACTTAATCCCATTACCCAATTATGGAAATTATCAAATACTTTTACACCAAATGATGTATCCCAGCCAATATAGCCCATAACTTGTAAGACAAATAATAATGCAAGAACTATAATTACAGGTAATATTTTAGCTTTTTCTTTATTTGTTTTTTTGCTCTTAGTTTTTGTTTCTGGTATAGCAAACTTATCTTCAATTACATCTTTACTATTACTATTTAATACTTTCTTTAAATGACGGATTGTAAAGAAATTAAATATAACGTATGCTATAGCAAATAAAGCAACTTTAGTTAAAATTTCTGATGAATATGTTAATGAGAAATAATAATTAATATATTCAAAAATTACCGGACTATAAGTTGCACCAATTACACCAATTAGAATTGAGCCAAAAGTAGTACAAAAAGCAGTAATTTTATCAAATTTTAATTTTGACATTATTGTTATAATAAATGGCACAAAAATTAATAATTGATAAATTTCATTACTAATTGAAGTAAGTCCTGCAAAAACAAATGAAACTATTAAAACAAAAATATATTCCTTTCCTTTTATTTTTTTTGCAACTGATTCAATAATACGTTGGTATCCACTTGTTTTTGATAGTATACTATAAAATCCTCCTAATATTAGTAAGAAAGTTACAATAACTGCAAAATAGTAAATACCTAAAAGTAAGTATTGACCTATGTCGCTAATTCCTATTCTTGTTATTTCACCTACTACTAAATCGCTACCTGAAATGGATCCAGTAGGGATAATCCAAGATAAAGCAACAACGAATAGAATTACTAATCCAATGATTTTGAAAAGATCATATTTTTCAAAAAATTTCTTCATCTTCTACCTCCTTATAAATATTATATCATAAAAAATAAGAAGAAGTAGTAATAAATTAGCTATTTCTTCTTATAATATAACTTTTTTATTAATTTTTAGGTTTCATTGTAGGGAACAATATTACTTCTCTTATAGTATCGCTGCCCGTAAGTAGCATGACTAAGCGATCAATTCCCATTCCCATTCCTCCAGCTGGAGGCATTCCATATTCTAAAGCTTCAACAAAATCTAAATCCATTTCGTTTGCTTCTTCATTTCCTAAATCTTTCTCTTTTAATTGATTTTCAAATCTTTCATATTGATCTATCGGATCATTTAATTCTGTAAACGCGTTAGCATATTCACTGCCTAATATAAAAAGTTCGAATCGTTCAGTAAATCTTTCATCTTCACTTTTTTTAGCTAACGGTGATATTTCTACTGGATGACCATAAACAAATGTCGGTTCAATTATTTTTTCTTCGCAATATTTTTCAAAAAATGCATTAACAATATGCCCATAACCGAAATGATTTTCCACTTCTATACCATGTTCAGTTGCAAGCTTTTTTGCATCATCAAAACTTATATTATCGAAAAAATTTATACCTGTTTCTTTTTTGATTAAATCAACCATATGCACTCTTTTAAATCCTGGTTTTAATGAAACTTTTTGGTCTCTAAATGTTACTTCATATGTACCATTTAATTCCATCGCAGCATTTGCAATCAAATTTTCTGTTAAATCCATCATTCCTTCTAAATCACTAAAAGCTTTATATACTTCAATAGTTGTAAATTCAGGATTATGATTTTTATCCATTCCTTCATTTCTAAAAAGTCTTCCTATTTCATATACAGCATCCATACCACCAACAAGTAATCTTTTTAGATTTAATTCTGTTGCAATACGTAAATACATATTTATATCTAGTGTATTATGATGAGTAATAAATGGTCTTGCCGCTGCTCCACCTAATATAGTTCCTAATACTGGTGTTTCTACTTCAACATAGCCTAAATTATCCAAATATTTTTGAATTGATCTAATTATTTTAGGTCTAGCAAATGCTACTTTTCTTGCTTCGTCATTCATTATTAAATCAACATATCTTCTTCTAAATCTTTCTTCTATATCATTTAATCCATGAAACTTTTCTGGAAGTGGTCTTAAAGCTTTTACTAAATGATTATATTTTAATGCCTTAATAGTTAATTCACCGGTATTAGTTTTCATTATGATACCTTCAATACCTACGATATCACCAATATCACTTTTTTTATATATTTCGTAATTTTCTTCACCTATATCATTGATACCAATATAAATTTGAATTTTACCTAATTTATCTAAAATATGCATAAATCCAACTTTCCCTTTACGACGATTAGACATAATTCGGCCAGCTATATTTACAATTATTCTTTTTGATTCTAGTTCTTCTTTTGTATATTGCCCATATTCTTTTTTTATATTTTCTGAAAATGAATTTACATCATATTTTTTTCCAAAAGGCTCTATACCATTTTCAGTCAAAAATTTCAATTTTTCTCTTCTAACAATTTCTTGTTCGCTAAATTCTCTCATTTTCCCAACTCCAAACTAGCTATATTATACATTTTCCAAAACTTTAAGTCAATTATACTTGAAAAAATTATTTTTTTTTGATAATATTAAAAATGGCATTTGCAGGTGTGGTTCAATGGTTAGAATATGGCCTTGCCAAGGCTAGGATGGGAGTTCGATTCTCCTCACTTGCTCCAGATTGATAGGAAACTCGGAAAATTCTTCGAGTAGTAATATACATTA